>BNTR01000056.1 GCA_025996755.1 Bacteroidia bacterium | reverse complement strand
AAAAAATGTTTGGATTGAAATACGAAAGAAGTATGAAAAGGTGTTTATTGTTGATTGTCATTTGTGTTTGTGGGCGGGCAGCAGGCTTCGCTTACAATACGCATGTGCTTGATGGCTATTTGACGAAGGTAAGTGAAGATACGCATGGCACCATTTGGGAAGCCAAAGAAAGCAATGCCCGTGGGCAATTGACTAAAACGCAAAGCGGGACTAAAGAAAAAGAAACAACTTTCGGTTTCGACAACAGGGGTTTTCCAACATCAATTAAGACTGACGGCATCACAGACCTTGCGTATCGTTTTGATGCAAAAGGAAATTTGGAGTACCGACAAGATAAAAGAACAGGTTATAAAGAAACGTTTGCTTACGATGCGATGAATCGTTTGACAAATTGGAATATTTCCAAAAATGGAACAACACGCCAAAATAATTCTTTGACGTATGCCCCCACCACCGGCAATATAGAAAAGAAAAGTGATTTAGGCGATTACACGATGGGGTACGGTGGTAATGGCAAGCCTCACGCTTTGACAAGTATTGCAGGGATTCCGCCCTCAATGGCAAACAAACAACAAACAATTACTTATACCGATTTTAAAAAGGTAAAAAGTGTAATCGAAACCGAAAATGGGCCCAGCAGAAATTTAACGATTGATTATGGTACAGACGAGCAGCGCATCAAATCGGTGAGTAATGCTTCGCTAACTCGCTATTACATGGGTAATTATGAAGAAGAAATTGGAAACGGTACCACCCGAAAAATACATTACATCAGCGGCGGCAATGGTTTGGCGGCTGTGCTGATAGACAACACTTTGTATTTCGCTCACACTGATTTTCAAGGCTCTTTGATTGCGTTATCTCGTCCGGATGGAAGCGTAGCAGAACGCTATGCCTACGACCCATGGGGCGGTCGCCGCGACTCGACCAATTGGACGCAGCGCGACTCGCGCACCGCGTTCCTCCTCAACCGAGGCTACACGATGCACGAACATTTGGACGGCTTCGCGCTCATCAATATGAATGGTCGTGTGTATGACCCACTGACAGCGCAGTTTTTTAGCCCTGACCCGTATATTCAGGCTCCCGGTGATTGGCTAAACTATAATCGGTATGCCTATGCGTTTGGCAATCCGTTTAAATATACTGACCCGACAGGAGAATGGTTTGGCATTGATGACTTAATTGTTGCTGCTGCCGGATTTGTTACTGGTTATGTAACTCATGGATTATCCACGGGTAACTGGGGCTGGAAAGCAGTTGCTGCGGGAGGTATGGGCGCAGGTATGGCTTGGCTTGGTTACAATACAATGGGAGGATCCGCAGCTATGAGTGGATGGCAGTTTGCAGGAAATCAAGCAGTTAATACGGCAATTGGTATGGTTGTTCCACCTAAAACTTTTAGTATTGGAGATGTTAATTTTTCAATTAACCCGATGGCGATGTTTACAGCAGGAGCTATGAGTAATGCAAATGGTTTTTCATTAGGGTTAGGCATATCTGCTTCATATGACATTGGAGATTGGACACTTTCTGCCGGAATAGGACCTGGATACAAATATGCAGGATTCGGCTATGATGATGGAAAGTTTGGCTTTTCTTGGCACACAACCAAATATAGCGGCGGGATTGACGGGAGTTCTCAGGGACAACGAACAGCAACATTAGGATTGCGATATAAAGATTGGGCTATTAGTCATGAAAATGATGTAGCCCTAATGGGTGGCGATGGTGGTGACCGTTTCCGTTCAGCGGCTTTGGAAATCGGCTACAAAGATTATGTGCTTGGAGTAAATGTTTATACTAATGACCCTAAACCAGACGGTGTAGTTGAAGGAACAAATAGATACAAAAATGGGATACAATATTCCAGTCCGTTATACATAGGGACAAAAGTAGGATATGGAATGGTTAAGGTAGGTATGGAACATCCGGCAATAGGGAATTTTTTCCAAAACGGATTCCATAGATTGATAGGGGCACCTCTTTTAACGAAAAGTACAGTTGTTCCCTATACGCCATACATTAAATCTGGCAGGTATAATCCATATTCAAAGTATTATTAATTAGCATGTTAATGATAGTTTTAGAAAAATGCAAAAGAACAATATCTATACTATACCTAATTTCCTGTCGCTTTACAGGCTATTAATGTTTCCTTATATTCTTTACTTGAGCATAAGCGGACAAGAACGATTATTTTCCATTTTATTGGTTATTAATCTGATAACCGATGTATTGGACGGATTAATTGCGCGATGTTTCAATATGCAGACAGAATTGGGTGCCCGTTTGGATTCCATTGCTGATTTGGGAACGTATATAGCTGCTATTATCGGCGTTGTCCTTTTCAAGGCGTTGGATTTTCAACCCTATCCGCATAGTTTTTTTGTTTTTATTTTTCTGCTCTGTTTTGCTCATATTCTTTCATTAATCAAATTTGGACGATTACCCAGTCTGCATTTATATTCATGGAAAATAGGTGGTTACATACAAGGCATTTTTTTCAGTGTATTATTCCTTTTTGGTTTTTATCCCGTATTTTATTACACGATGATCATTTGGGGCATCTTAGCTTTTTCAGAACATATTATGATACAACTGATTATAAAAAAGATGCAGTCAAATGTCAAAGGTCTTTACTGGGTGTTGAAAAATAAAAATGCAACCAAATGAATTGGAGTTTATTCTATATCATCCTGCTATTTTTCTTTTTAGGAGGTATTGGTGTCTATTTTTCCGGGGAAAAGCAAAATTCGACAGAGCGAAAAAAGAACCGGATAAAATATATTACCTACTTCTTCATCGTTATTTTTCTGTATGGATGTATTTGCTTCATTCCCAATATCTTTCCATGGGTCTGTTTGTCAATCGTTTTTGCAGGATTGATTGAACTTGTCCGTATTCAAAGAAATAATCCGAAAAACAGCATTGTTTTTTATTTAATTCTTTGTATGTATGTTTTGATTTCCGTTGGATTTTATTTTTTCAGCTGTTTATCTCAATCGGTATTACTATATACTTTATTTACGGTTTGTACGTTTGACGCTTTTTGCCAGATTGCCGGACAATTATTTGGAAAACACAAAATATGTCCCCGAATAAGTCCCAATAAGACGTATGAAGGATTGTACGGAGGCTTGTTTATGTCTGTTTGTACATTTTTTATTACAGGAAAAATACTGGAATTTTCTCGATTGGAAGCAATTATGCTTGGATTAGGTATCTGTTTGTTTTCCCTTGCCGGCGACTTATCCGCTTCGTATATTAAAAGGATGTACAAAGTAAAAGATTTTAGTTCGGCGTTGTCCGAACATGGTGGTTTCTTAGACCGGTTTGACAGTTTTATTGTAGCCGGTACGTTTATTTATTTGGTCAATCTGTTTTTCAAAATATCATGAACCAACAATTACTTTATTGTTTTTTGTTTTTATCCTGTTTTTCACTTATAATTATTTTATGTGAATTTTTACATAAAAGAGGCGTTGCTGTTGAATACACTCGCAAACTGGCTCATACACTTGCTACTTTATCCTGTGTATTTGCAACGAGTTGTTTTTCCTCTCACTGGTATGTTTTAGGAATAATAATAATAACATTTTCGATACTTTATATTGGATACAGGAAGCATTTATTTGCTTCTATCAACTCTGTAAACAGGAAAACTTGCGGCGTATATTTGCTTCCGGTTTCCATTGGATTGGTTTATTTTATATCTCAGTATCTGCAAAATGAAATGTTTTTCGTTTTGCCCCTTATTATCTTGGCAATAAGCGATTCTTTAGCCTGCGTTTTGGGTGGAAAATACAAGTCTAAGATATTAACGGCAAATAAAACCATTATGGGAACTGTTGTGTTTTTTCTGTCAACGCTTATTATCAGCTGTTTTCTGTTGTGGTCTCCATTAATGGAAATCAAATCTATCTGCATTGCTTTGGTATTATCCGTTGTTACTACCGGAGTAGAATTAATATCGCCGAATGGAAGCGACAATTTAACCATACCGTTATCAGTTATTGTTTCGTTATTGCTACTTGAATCCTGTATAGTTGTGCTTCATTTGTTTTGAAGCGGATAATTGCCATTATTGATAATCGCATGTGGTGGACAAAAGCAGTTGAATTGTTCGACAAGAGTGTTTTTCATTCTGTTTGGTCAAAGATGTATCATTGAATAAAGGCGTGGCATAGCAAACTGCATCTTTATTTTTGCGTTAGTTTGTTGTCGCTTGTGTGTGGCAGTCGGAACACTTGTCAAGAGTCCGCCCTGTCGAAATGTGTCCCAAACTGCATTGCACTCACGCCGCAAAACGAAACGACAAATAAAATAAAACATTGCCGCTTTCGTGGCAAAAAAGGGGCAGAGGCGGCTTTGCTGCCACTAAAAATGTTTTTTATTTACGCTATGTTGTTCTTTAAAAGAACTTGGATATGTGACTATAACCTAAAAATATACGGTATTTCAATGGAATGCTTTGTTTTGCAAAAAAAATCTCATTTATCTATTGCTATCTCAAAAACAAGTTGTATCTTTGCAACCGATGAAAGTGGTAGCAATACGAACAATGTCCGGTTATAGATAACAGTACCTTGTGCGTCGTGGCATCCGCACTACGTAGAGCAAAAAGCAAGGCTCCAGCCTTGCATACGAGCGCAAGGTTTGTATAAATAAATGATTAGTAAGATGTTAGATATAAAAATGAAAGGAAAGTTTTTACTCACAATCGCAAGTTTGCTGCTCACAATAAGCAGTGTGGCACAAGTTTCCTACACCTACAACTCCACAGGTGCAGGCAAAATGACCACTGCAACGGTGCCAAACCGCACCACCATAACCAACCTCACCGTAACAGGCAACATTGACGCCCGCGACGTGAAATTTATGCGCGATGATATGCCCGTGTTGGCGGTGCTCGATTTGAACGACGCAACGATAGTGAGTTATGATATTTATCCTGCAAATGAGTTACCGGCTTGTGCATTCACCAACCCCAGCACGTTTGTGGGCAAAGCCTCACTCGTGTCCGTAAGGCTGCCCGCGGGCTTAACGGGCATCGGCGACTCTGCATTCGACGGTTGCAGCGGGCTGTCCGGCGTGCTCACATTGCCTGCGAGTTTAATATCCATCGGCAAATATGCGTTTTACGATTGCAGCGGCATCACCGGCACGCTCACGCTGCCTAAAGACTTGGCGAGCATCAGTCACGATGCGTTTCGGGGTTGCAGCGGCTTAACTGCGCTCGTCCTGCCTGCAAACCTGACCAATATAGATGACGCTGCATTTCAGGCTTGCAGCAGCCTCACGAGCATCATCAGCCACAACCCTACACCGATAGAGATTTACAAAAACCGATTTGTTTTTATCGGCGTAAGCACAAACACATGTACGCTCACCGTGCCCACGTCCGCAGTGAACGCATACATAAATTCCAACGGATGGCGCAACTTCACAAACACATTAGGCGGCGGTTACATTTTTGCGGCAACCACCAACAACGCGCAACGAGGCACTGTGAGCGGCACCGCAAGCGATTTCTACCCCACCGGCACACCCATAGAAGTGACCGCCACACCCGCCACCGGCTACACCCTTGCGAGGTGGACAAACCGCAAAGGCGATAGTCTTAGCACTGAACCGCATTGGGAATTTACCCTCACGCGCGACAGCGTGCTCACGGCGCAGTTCGCCGCCATAGCGTACAGCATCACCTACAACAATCTGAAAGGCGCAACGAATTACAATCCGGGAAGTTACACCATCGAAGACGCACTCACCTTGGTAGAGCCAAGCAGAAGAGAGCACTACACATTCGACGGCTGGTCAAATGGCGGTTACATCGCGGCAGGCAGTATGGGCAATAAATCGTTCACCGCGTACTGGTCGCCAACATCCTACACCATCACCTATATACTGGACGGCGGCACCAACCACGAGAGCAACCCCAAAACCTACACCATAGAAAGCGACACCATCATCCTGCAAGCCCCCACCAAAGCAGGCTATCGTTTTGAAGGCTGGCAAGAGGGCGACACCATCGCGGCAGGCAGCACCGGTAGCAAAACCTTCACGGCACATTGGACAATAATACCCTACACCATCACCTACGAACTGAATGACGGCACTAACCACGAGAATAATCCCGCAGGTTACACCATAAACGACACCCCCATTATCCTGCAAGCCCCCACCAAAACAGGCTACACATTTGAAGGCTGGCAAGAGGGCGACACCATCGCCAAAGGCGGCACAGGCGATAAAACCTTTACGGCACAATGGACGGCAACACTCTACACCATTACCTACATACTGAACGGCGGCACCAACCACGAGGACAACCCCGCAACCTACACCATAGAAAGTGCGGAAATCATCCTGCAAAACCCCACCAAAGAAGACTATCTCTTTGAAAAATGGAAAGAGGGCGACACCATCGCCGCAGGCAGCACGGGCAACAAAACATTTACCGCGCAGTGGCTCAAAGGCTGCACCGTAACGTTCGACACCAACGGCGGGAGCCTCATACCCACACAAACGGTACTGCCGGGCAGCACCGTAACCCTGCCCGACCCACCCACGCGCACCAATCACACCTTCATCGGCTGGTTTTCCGACCCCTCGTACACCAACCACTGGAACTTCGCCGTCGATATAGCCGGCACCGACTTCACGCTCTACGCCAAATGGGAGTTAGCCCCCATCGCTGCCTATCCCAACCCCACCGCCGGCATCGTTCACATCATCAACAACGCCAATGACGCAGAAGTGCTGGTATACTCCATGGACGGCAGGCTACTGCAACGTCGCCACGCCGAGAGCATAGATTTGTCGAACTACCCTGCGGGCATTTATCTGCTGCGCGTAGCGAAAACCACCCTGAAAATAATTAAGCGATAATTAAAATTGTTGGAAGCCACGCTACGCCGAACGAGTAGTAAATTTTCCAAAAAATGATTAACTCATCCGGTTTTTATAATCCTCATAAGTGAATGTGCGGAATGTTTCAAGGGTGTTGTCGCGCCTCAGGAGGCACAAATCGGGGTGAGACAGACCGTTGAACATCGTGGTTTTCACGGTGGTGTAGTGAATCATGTCTTCGAAGATGATGGGGTCACCGATTTTTAGTTCGCGGTCGAACGACCAGTCGCCGATGAAGTCGCCGCTCAGGCAGGAGTTTCCGCCCAGCCGGTAGGTGGGTTTGCCCGCCACAGGGTGCTGACAGGCATTTCTGACCACCGGTTTGTAGGGCATTTCCAAACAGTCGGGCGCGTGGCAGGCAAAGGATACGTCCAAAATAGCCGTTTGAATGCCTCCGTTGCGGACAATATCGACCACTGAGGCGCGCAGCACACCCGTTTGCCAGAAAAAGGCTGACCCCGGCTCGAGGATGATTTGCAGACGAGGGTGTTTCTTTTTGAAGTTTTGCAACAGGGCAACGAGGTGCTCCACGTCGTAGTCTTTGCTCGTTATCAGATGCCCTCCGCCCATATTGAGCCACTTGATGTGCGGAAAAAATGCGGCGAATTTTTCCTCTACCCTTTGCAAGGTACGCTCCAAAGCGTATGAATCCGATTCGCACAGCGTGTGAAAATGCAGCCCCTCAACGCCCGCAGGCAGAGTGTCGCCCAATTCGTCGCGCACAATGCCCAGCCGCGAGCCGGGCATTGCCGGATTATACAAATCCGTTGCCACCTCCGAATATTCGGGATTGATGCGCAGCCCGCACGAAATGGGCGTCGGGTTGTCCTGCGTGTCCTGATAAAAGCGGTGGAATTGCGCCAATGAATTAAACGTGATGTGCGAACTGCACCGCTTAATCGTCGAAAACGTCTTCTCGGTGTAAGCCGGCGAATAGGTGTGCGCGAGGCTACCCATCTGTTCCACAGCCAGTTGCGCCTCCCACGGCGAACTTGCAGTGGAACAGGGGATGTATTCCTGGATAATCGGGAACACCTTCCACATAGCAAACGCCTTGAGTGCCAGGATGATATGCACCCCCGCCCGCTCCTCAACAGAGCGGAGCAACTCCAAATTTCGGCGCAGCAGCACCTCGTCAATCACATAAGCCGGCGACGGCATTTTTTCAAAATCTATCATAAGTCCTCTTTTTTCTGCAAAGATAGTGCAAATTTCACAAAAAAGGCAAATATATTTGGTAATTTCAAAAAAAGTACCTATCTTTGTGGCTGAATTGGAATATGAACCGTAAAAAAATTGGCTTATTGACAAAAAATTACGCAAATCAATAACGATTAAGTAATGATGCAATTAAAACAGATGACCGACGATGATTTGGTCGCAGCCTACGCAAACGGCGATAATGCTGCTTTTGATGTCCTGTTGAACAGACACAAGAGCGGAGTTTTCTCGTATATCCATTTTGTGGTACGCAACCGCGAACTCGCCGAGGATATTTTTCAGGAAACGTTCGTAAAAGCCATTATGACGATTAAACAGGGTCGCTACACGGACGCGGGGAAGTTTCGCCCGTGGATAAACCGCATCGCGCACAACCTGATTATCGACCACTATCGGCAGGAAAAGAACGAGCAAACGGTTTCCAACGACGATTATGAATTTGATTTGTTGAACAACATCAAAATTGCCGACGGCACCATCGAAGATGCCATTGTGCGCAATCAAATCACCTCCGACGTGCAACATCTGATTGAATTTCTGCCTGACAATCAGCGCGAGGTGTTGCAACTTCGCTATTATCAGGATTTTAGTTTCAAGGAAATAGCGGATATGACCGGCGTGAGCATCAACACAGCCCTTGGGCGGATGCGCTACGCCATTCTGAATATGCGCCGTATGGTGGACGAAAAACAACTTATTTTGACGGTCAATTAAAATGAAAAAAACACGTGTACGCTTCGCGCCCAGCCCCACAGGACCGCTCCACATTGGCGGTGTGCGGACGGCTTTGTATAACTATCTGTTCGCGAAAAAGCAGCAGGGCGACTTTATCCTGCGGATAGAAGACACTGATTCACAGCGATTTGTGCCCGGAGCGGAAGACTATATCATCGAGGCTTTCGCGTGGCTCGGGCTGAGTTTCGACGAGGGTCCGCACATGGGCGGCAAATACGCGCCCTATCGGCAGTCGGAGCGCAAAGCGATTTACAGGCAGTATGTTGAGCAACTGCTGAAAGCCGGCAAAGCCTACATCGCATTCGACACGCCGGCGCAGTTGGAAGCCAAGCGCGCGGAAGTAGCTAATTTTCAATACGATGCGTCCACCCGCGATGCGATGACCAACTCACTGACGCTCTCCGAAGCAGACGTGAAACAGCGCATCGCGAGCGGCGAGCAATACGTGGTGCGCATCAAAATAGAGCCTGACCACACCATCGTGGTCAATGATTTGATTCGCGGGCAGGTAACGGTCAATTCGTCCGTGCTGGACGATAAAGTGCTGTATAAATCGGCAGACGAGTTGCCGACATACCACCTCGCCAACATCGTGGACGACCATTTGATGGAAATCACACACGTCATCCGCGGCGAAGAATGGCTGCCCTCCGCCCCGCTGCACGTCACCCTCTACGACTATCTCGGCTGGACGGACACGATGCCGCAATTCGCTCATCTGCCGCTACTTCTGAAGCCCGAAGGCAACGGCAAACTCAGCAAGCGCGACGGCGACCGCCTGGGATTTCCCGTTTTCCCCTTGCAATGGACAGACCCCGCGACAAGCGAAATCTCGTCGGGCTATCGCGAAAAAGGCTATCTGCCCGAAGCGGTGGTAAATTTCCTGTCGCTCTTGGGCTGGAATCCGGGCAACGACCAAGAAATTCTGTCGCTACAAGACACCATCGCCCTCTTTTCGCTCGAAAAATGCAGCAAAAGCGGTGCCAAATTCGACTATAAAAAAGGCGAGTGGTTTAACCACCAATACATCCAACAGTTGCCCAATGAAAAATTGGCGGAACTGTGGATAAACTGTCATTGCGGGCTTGACCCGCAATCCCCTCTCCCCAATGACAAAGTTGCTAAAGTTGTCGGGCTGGTGAAAGACCGCGTCACCTACATCAAAGACCTGTGGGAGCAGGCATCATTCTTTTTCATCGCCCCCACCGAATACGACGAAAAGACCGTTCAGAAACGCTGGAAGCCCGAATCGGCAGAGCAATTGACGGAACTGATTGGCGTGTTGCACGGCATAGACGATTTTTCGGCGCAAAACACGGAAACGCTTGTGATGCAGTGGATTACAAACAAAGAATATCATTTGGGCAATATCATGAATGCCTTCCGTCTGGCATTGGTGGGCGAATCAAAAGGTCCGCACCTCTTCGACATCACGGAAATTATTGGGAAAGCGGAAACGATTGCGCGCCTTGAGCGGGCGATTGCGAAATTGAAAATTACGAATTACGAATTGATATGAATAATACAAATTCTTTACGCGACGCGAGAGGCGTGCGCTGGGTGGTTTTGGCATTGGTTTCGCTGACTATGCTGTGCAGCTATTATCTCACGGATGCGATGGCTCCGTTGGAAACCCGTTTGGAAATCGCACGGGATTGGACTGCAATGGATTACGGATTTTTTAGCGGTGCCTACGGCTGGTTCAATGTTTTTTTGCTGATGCTCGTTTTCGGCGGTATGATTTTGGACAAAATGGGCGTGAAATTCACCGGCGTTTTGGCTATCATCATCATGCTGTGCGGTGCAGGCATCAAATATTGGGCGATTTCGGGGCACGTGGGCAACGAATTGACGAGCGTCAATCTGCTCTTTGGGCAATGGGACATCAAGCGGTCGGCACTCATCGCCGGTTTGGGATTTGCCACATTCGGAGTTGGCGTTGAAATGTTTGGCGTTGCTGCCACCAAGGCGGTCGTCCGCTGGTTTAAGGGCAAAGAAATGGCGTTGGCAATCGGGCTTAACACCTCTGTGGGGCGTATCGGGACGGCTTTGGCGATGTTCACGCCCGTTCCGTTGGTCAATCTCACCAAAGACATTGCGACACCGGTTTTGCTGGCGATGCTGCTACTGTGCGTGGGGTTGGTCGCGTTCCTGTTTTTTGCCGTGTTCGACCGACGATTAGACCGCGAAGATGCTGCTAATCAGGTGGAAGCGGAAGAATTTAAGTTCAGCGACATCAAGGAAATTGCCAAAGTGAAGGCGTTTTGGCTGATTACCATCCTCTGCGTGCTGTTTTATTCGGCGGTGTTTCCGTTCATCAAATACGCCACGCAACTGATAGTGCAAAAATTCGGCGTGGCAGACGAATATGCGGGTTCCATCCCCGCCCTGCTGCCCTTCGGCGCACTGATTTTGACCCCCGTGTTCGGCAGTTTATACGACAAAAAAGGCAAGGGCGCGAGCATCATGCTGCTCGGCTCAGGCATCCTGCTGCTCGTGCATCTGATTTTTTCAATACCATCGCTGAACAGCCTGCCGGTGGCAATAGGCTTGGTTTTGCTGCTGGGCATCGCCTTTTCGCTCGTGCCGTCGGCAATGTGGCCGTCAGTAGCCAAAATCATCCCCGAAAAACGCTTGGGCACCGCCTATTCGATGGTGTTTTGGGTGCAAAACTGGGGCATAATGCTCGTCCCGATGCTGATTGGCTACGTCCTGGATAAATATTGCCAAGCAGGCACCGCCGTCCAACAAATCGGCGACACCGAGCGCACCGTGACCCTCTACAACTACCAAATCCCCATGCTGATTTTCGCCTGCTTCGGCGCACTATCCATCCTCTTCGCCTTCTGGCTCAAAAAAGAAGATGCGAAGATGGGGTATGGGTTGGAAAAGCCGAATGTAGTCTAAACTGTGATTTCTATGAAATATGGCAATGAAAATAAGACAACTATCAAACATCACACAAGACACCGTAGCGGCTTTTGAACGGTTACTGCCCCAATTGACACACGCTCGCCTCACAATGGCTGAGTTAGAGGCAATTATCAATTCCGACAATGTATTTTTATTTGTCGCCGAAGAAGATGAACAAATACTCGGTACGATTACGTTGGCTACCTATCGAACACTTTCCGGACTGAAAGCATGGATTGAAGACGTGATTGTGGATGAAAGTAAACGCGGTGAAGGCATCGGGCAGACATTGGTGCAGTTTGCATTGGATTTTGCACAAGGAATGGGTATTCAAAAAATAGACCTGACATCTAACCCTAATAGACTTGCAGCCAATGCTTTGTATCAAAAAATGGGGTTATCACGGCGAGAAACTAATGTGTATCGGTTTGAAACAGGGCTATCGTGAGGCACCAGCCTTGCATACGAGCAGCAAAGAACGAGCGAAACATCCAATCCAAACAGTCGGACGAATTTATGTTTTTTCTGATTTTTTATTTGAATTTCAGAAAAATAGTTTGTACCTTTGTCCGTTGATGGGACGGATTGTTGCGATAGATTATGGCAAGAAGCGGACGGGATTGGCTGTTTCCGACCCCTTGCAGATGATTGCCGGGGGGCTGACTACGCTGCCCAGCCACGAGGTTATCCCCTTTTTGAGGCACTATGTGGACAGTGAGCCTGTCGAATTGTTTCTCTTGGGCGAGCCGCGGCAGATGAACTATCTGCCGTCGGAAAATATGCCCCGCGTGCTGCAATTCAAGGCAAAATTGCAACACGCCATCGCGGAGGTGGCAATAAAAATGGTGGACGAACGTTTTACATCTGTGCTGGCACATCAAGCAATGCGCGACTGCGGGCTGAAAAAACAGCAGCGGCAAAATAAAGAACTTGTGGACGAGCTGAGCGCAACGATTTTGTTACAAACGTATTTAGAAACGATAAAAAAATGATACTGCCGATTTATTTATATGGTCATCCGATTTTGCGAAAGGGCACGAAAGACATTTCGCCGGATTATCCGCATCTGAAAGAACTGCTCGCCAATATGTTCGAGACGATGTATAAAGCCGAAGGCGTGGGTTTTGCCGCCCCGCAGGTGGGCTTGAGCGACCGCATTGTGGTGGTCGACCTCTCGTCGCTGGCAAAAGACTACCCCGAATGTGAGGGTTTCAAACGGGTGTTTATCAACGCGCGTATCCTCGAAAAGAGCGACGAAACGACCGTTTTGGAGGAGGGCTGCCTGTCTGTTCCCGACATTCACGAGAAAATCAGCCGCTCCAATTGGGTGCGCCTGCAATATTTGGACGAGCATTTGCAACCGCACGAAGACGTGTTTGAGGGCTATCCCGCCCGTTGCATTCAGCACGAATATGACCATCTGGAAGGCATCGTCTTCACCGACCACGCCTCTGGATTGCGCAAACAGATGATTAGTTCCAAACTCAACCGCATTCGCGACGGGCGCGTGAATTGCAGTTATAAAGTTAAAAAATGAAATATCCGACATTGGCACTTGCTTGTTTGCTGGCTGTGGTTGCGATACCTGCGGCTACGGCGCAAATCAACACCGACCAGATGATTAAGGTGGGTCGCAACGCGCTGTATTTCAAGGACTATCCGCTGGCGATTGAGAATTTCAATCAGGTTATCGAATCAAAGCCCTATCTGGCGGAGCCTTACCTCTACCGCGCGGTGGCGAAATACAGTTTGGACGATTTGGAGGGTGCCGCGGCGGATTTGACGCTGTGCATTGAGCGCAACCCGTTTATCGTGCAAGCCTATTGGTATCGCGCCGTGTGTCAGCAAAACCTCAACCACTATCAGGAAGCCATCGACGACTATGCCAAAGGGCTGGAATTTATGCCGGAAGACAAGCAAATGCTTGTGAACAAGACCATTGCGATGGCGCAATTGGAGGTAACCGAAAAAGGCGACACCATTCAGGCGTTTGCCAACTATGCGAAAGCGTTGGAATTGGACAAGAATTACGCCCCCATCTATGGGCAGCGCGGGATGCTCTATTTGCAGCAGGAAGACTATGCACAAGCCCTGAAAGACTACGACCAGGCGATTTCGCTGGAATCCGACCGCCCGGGCTATTATGTCAATCGCGGGCTGGCACGCTCGCACCTCAACGATTTGCGGGGCGCGATGGCGGATTACGACAAAGTGATTGAGCTGGATTCTGCCAATCAAACGGCGCGCTTCAATCGGGCACTGCTCCGGTCGCGCGTGGGCGACACCTACGGTGCCATCGACGACTTCAAGCGGGTGCTCGAAGGGGAGCCCGACAATTTTATGGCGATTTACAACCTCGCGCTGCTCGACAAAGAGGCAGGACGCTACCACGACGCCATCCGCCACCTGACCCAAGTTATCGCCGAATACCCCAATTTCGTGCCGGCATACTACCTGCGAGCCGACCTCAAACGCACATTAGGCGACCTGAAAGGCTACGACAAAGACTATTGGCAAGCCTACGATTTGGAGCAAAAATTAGGAAAAACCTCCAAACAATAATTGCCAATTCATAAATTTTTTATACCTTTGTGCCCGCAAACCTCTGAAAAAAGGGTCCGGTAGCTCAGTTGGATTAGAGCAACAGCCTTCTAAGCTGTGGGTCTTGGGTTCGAATCCCAACCGGATCACTACACTAAAAACGCGCAAAATGTTAAAAATTTGTATTTTATGAAAAAGTCTATCCTTTTGACCGCCTGCGCCTGCGCGATGCTGACGGCTTGCAGCGAGAAACGTCCCGCTGTGGTTGAGAATCCTGTGTTTGACGTGTGGAACAGTGCCACGCTCGAAGTCCGCAAAATTGAGATGAGCGATACGGCTACCGTGCTGCATATTAATGCTTATTTCCGCCCCGGCGGCTGGATACGCATAGACAGCAAAACCTACATCCGCGAGAGCGGCAAAAGTGACGACAGCCAAAAACTCATTGTTACTCGCGCCGAGGGCATCGGGCTGGACGAGGAGTTTTATATGCCCGAGTCGGGCGAGCATTCGTTTGCGCTCTATTTCCCGCCATTGCCGCCCCATGTTACCAAAATTGACTTCATCGAAAGCGATTGCGAAGAATGTTTCAAGACGTGGGGAATTTATCTCTTGCCCGGTGCCAAATTGCAGACAATCCCTCCGCTCAAGAGTGTAACCCGGCAGAACAGCACAAAACCCCTGCCCGAGCCGTTTATCTCCACCAAGAAAACCACCCTGCGTGGACAATTGCTGGGCTACCACAAGGAGATGGGGCTTTCGGTGACGGTGTTTGCCAACGAACTTTTTGCCCCCGACAACAATTCCACAACACTGAAAGTGGCTGACGACGGCTCTTTTGAAGGCGAGTTGCCCATCAATAAACCGCAAATGACGCTCATTTTTGCTGCCGGTTCGGAACTTTATACCTTTGTGGTGCCGGGCGAGGAGCAGGAAATATACGTTGACCTGCGCAAAAAATCGCGCCACGAAGCCCGCCTCCGCCCGACAAAGAACCGAGCGACTCCGCATTTAGTTACACTTCATGCATATTTTCCCCAACCGAGATGAAAGAAATTAGTGCGTCTATGATTAGTTATTGGGACTGGAATGATTATAAGGCATTTTTGGGCACGATATCAAAGATACAGCCGCAAGAGTACAGTCAATATGTGCTTGACGATATGAAGCGGCTATTAGAAA
>BNTR01000055.1 GCA_025996755.1 Bacteroidia bacterium | reverse complement strand
CCCGAGGTATGGTGGGCATCAAAGGGCACCGCTCGGTGGGTGGTTTCCGCGCTTCGTGCTACAATGCGTTGCCATTATCGGCAGTAGAAGCCCTCGTGGCAGCGATGCAGGAATTTGAAAAAAATCATTAATTAAAAAAATATATATTATGCAGACGATTGATAAATTCAATTTTTCAGGACAGAAAGTGTTTATTCGTGTGGATTTCAATGTTCCATTGGACGAAAAGTTTAACATCACGGATGACACACGCATCCGTGCAGCCGTTCCAACTTTGAAAAAGATTTTGAAGGACGGCGGGAGTGTGATTATCGGCTCGCATCTGGGACGTCCCAAGGGCGTGGATGCGAAGTTTTCGTTGAAACATATTTTGCCGCGCGTGGCGGAATTGCTGGGCGCGAAAGTGGACTTTGCCGATGATTGTTTGGGCAAGGAAGCGGTCGAAAAATCGGCTGCACTGAAAGCCGGACAGGTATTATTGTTGGAAAACCTGCGTTTCTATGCCGCCGAAGAAGGCAAGCCGCGCGGCTTGGCAGACGATGCCTCCGACGACGTGAAGGCAGCCGCCAAAAAGGCGGAAAAAGCCAATCAGAAGGATATGGCGAAGCTATTAGCCTCTTACGCAACGGCTTATGTGAACGATGCGTTTGGAACGGCTCACCGTGCACACGCCTCCACAGCCATCATCGCGGATTATTTTGATGCCGACCATAAATTGTTTGGCTACCTGATGCAAAACGAAATTGACGCGGTCGAAAAAGTGATGAAAGACACCGCCCGTCCGTTCACAGCCATTATGGGCGGCTCCAAAGTGTCGTCGAAAATCGAAATCATCGAAAATTTATTGACGAAAGTGGACAATCTGATTATCGCCGGCGGTATGACCTACACTTTCACAAAGGCGATGGGCGGCAAAATCGGCAAATCCATCGTTGAAGACGACAAACTGGATTTGGCATTGAGCCTGATAGAAAAGGCAAAAGCCAACAAAGTGAACTTGGTGCTGGCGGAGGACGCAAAAATCGCGGACAACTTCAGCAACGATGCAAAAACGCAATTGGTGTCCGTAGATGCCATCCCCGACGGCTGGCAAGGTTTGGACATCGGTCCGGCAACCGAAAAGAAATTTGCGGAAGTCATCGAAGCCTCCAAAACAATCCTTTGGAATGGTCCAACGGGCGTATTTGAATTTGAAAACTTCACCAGCGGCTCGCGTGCGGTGGGCAACGCCATCGTGAAAGCAACCGCCAAAGGCGCATTCTCCCTCGTGGGCGGCGGCGACTCGGTGGCTTGTGTCAACAAATTTGGCATCGCCGACAAGATGAGCTACGTTTCCACCGGCGGCGGCGCGCTTCTGGAATTTATCGAGGGCAAAGAACTGCCCGGCATCAAGGCAATTCGCGGGTACTAAGAAAATTATGGCAAATAATTTCATTACATTTTACGAGAATAGACCAATTCGTTCCGTTGTGGACGAGATTGACGGGACGTGGTATTTTGTGGCAAAAGACATCATCCTCGTTTTGGTAAATTCAAGAGACCCGAAGCAATACCTCAAAAAATTGCGGATGCGTAATGAAAGATTCGCCAGAGAATGGGCAAACATAGCCCCTTTCTTCCCAATAGAGACAGCAGGAAGCCTGCAGCTAATGGCGTGTGTCAATGGCTGCGGGCTAGCCCGCCTCATCCAAGCCCTCCCAACATCGCACCGCACCCGCCCCTACAAGCAATGGCTGGCACAAATAAACCTAAGCGAAGCCCGCCTGAAAAGCATTGATGAAAAACGCTTAGTCCTCTTCCTCGCCGCCATCCACAGAAGAGAACAGAAGCGGCAGGAAGAAAAGCGGCAGCACGCCGCGCGATGGGCAGGGAATGACTTCTTTAGCACTTAAACCATTAACTATAAATCAATTATGACACAAAAGGCAACGCTCAAACTATCGGCACTCAAGGAATTGGAAACGCAAACAGGCAAAAAAGTAGTGAGTGTGTTGAATGCAAAAAACATTCAAAGAAGAGCAATAGAATAGAGAAATATATAAGATTTACGCATGAGGCTAAAAAATATTCAATTAAGCAATTATCGCAATTTCAAAAACTATTCAATAGATTTTGGAACTGAGACGACCATTTTTATCGGTAAGAATGGGACGGGGAAGACGAATCTCATCACGGCGATAAAACAGTCATTAAGTTTTATTTTTTCTAATCGAAAAGAGGACATTCAATATGATTTTCTTGCAAGTTCAGAGCAAAAAGTTGAAAGTTTTATGATAACAGATGCACGATATGCCTATGAAGATGGGCAAGGCTTTCCCAAATACCCTGTTTCTATCAAAGCAAAGGCTGAAGAAACGGCTCAAATTATACAATGGGAGTTCTATAAAGAAAACGCATCGTCCGGCATAGAGGATTCTTTGTATAGACCTGCCAATCAACAATATTGGCAGAAGTATTATGACAACAATAAAATAGCAAAAGAATTGCCTATATTCGTATTCTTCTCAGACTCCTATCCACATATTACTACCACTTTTCGTGGAACAAACATGGAAAAAATGCTCAATTCCGGAAATCCCTTACCTCGCAATGCCGCCTATTATAAATGGGATGAAGAAAAAAATTGTACGGAAATATGGGTGCAATATTATACTATGCAATGGAAAAATGTAAAATGGAAAAATCAAGGGAATGAAGAATATTTAAATGCGGTCAATCAAAAGTTAATTGATTTTTCTGAATCAATTTCAAAAGAAGTATCTTTCGAAGATATTAAAATTGAAAAACTTGATTTAGAGCCAAGAGGTAGAGATGAGGTACTTGTCGTTATATTTGAAAATGGCAATCGCATTCTTTTTGACCAATTACCACAAGGCTACAAACGTATCTTTTCTATTGTATTCGATATAACTAATCGAGCATATATGCTCAATTCTAATTGTGACCCTTCCGGTATAGTGTTTATTGATGAAATTGAACTGCACCTTCATCCTTCCATTACACAAGCTATTTTAACAGCGTTAAAAACTACTTTCCCAAAAATACAGTTTATTGTTTCTACGCATTCGCCACTTGTTATTACTAATTTCAGACAAAATAATGAAAACATTTTGTATAAGCTATATAGCGAAGATGGAGATTATAAAAACGAGAAAGTTGATGATTTATATGGCATAGATTACAATTCCGGATTAAGAGATTGGATGGATGCTCCATATAGGAAAGTTCAAGTAGATGAATTGTTAAAAGCATACAATTATTGGAAAGAAGCTGACAATAAAGAGAAAATGTCCAACCTTAAAAATAAAATAAAAGACAAGGTGGGAGAAAACAGTGAAGTATATAAATCCTTAAACTAAAATGTTTATCAATGAAATTTATAGATAAGACAAAACGAAAGGTGCGTGGAGAGAAAATTGTTTCTGATTTTCTTAATGAATTTCATGGCTCTTATCGTAAAAATTTGTATTCTGAATTTAAAAATCCAAGAAGACACGAACTTGTAAAGTTGTTGCTGGAGGAGCAAAACAGTCGGTGTTGTTATTGTATGAAAAGTTTAGATGTTCAAAAAGACGGTATATCACTTGAACATTTGGTTCCACAAAGTATAGATAAAAAATCAAAATTTGATGAGTACATTCAATCCGATACTGTTCTTAATGAAGAAAATATATGTTTAGAAAGTGATTTTATACAAAGTGCAAATCCGAAATTTCCTCCATTTCCGCATACGGTTGCGTATCAAAATCTTGTGGTTTCATGTAGTGGTGTAGATTGTCCATCCAAAATAAAAAGTGAAAAACCGACCCATTGTAATGAATTTAGAGGAAATAAAAACATCACGCCAATCATTTTGTACAAATCCATAATTGACGAAATTGAATACAAAGATAATGGTTTTGTCATTTGGAAAAATGATACAGAGGAAGAAAATCCAACAATAGAAACATTAGGATTGAATGATGTTACATTAAAAATGATTCGGCGTATTTGGCTATATGCAGGTAACAAACACCTCAACTTATTAGATTTAGATACAATACAAGATGACTTTTTATATGATTTACTTGCAGAAATAGATGATAAAGAATTGGAAATACTGCTTAATTTTAGAAATGAGCAGTATTGGAGTTTACTCAAAAAGTACAACTATTTTTCAATGCTAAACATACTATCAAGACAATTGACACGTTTAAAAGAAGTCGAACTAACAGATTTGGTTGAAAATATAAAAACAAATAAATAAGATGAAAAAGGATTTTTACATATTAGAGAGAACATATTCTGAAGTTTTGCAACTGATAGATAATTAAATAAAAAATTTATGAAAAAAGTATTTTTGTTTGTTTTGACAAGTGTGTGTATTAACTGCTATGCACAGGATTTTGATAATCTGATGGTGAAAAAGCAGTTGGATTGTAGCGATGTTTCTTACAATAGTGCATTGCTTTTTGAGCAGTATTTTACCGAGAGTCAGGTGGATTCGGCAAAAAGTCTGTTAGCCTATTGGGAAAATAAATGTGGACACAGAGAGCCTGTACACCGTGCTAAACTATTATTGGCTCTCAAGGAGAATGAGTATCAAGATTCGCTACTTACAGAAAATGTTTTGTCATACATTTTCAATTATCAAAACCGTATGGATATGATAAAATCCGGTATTTATTACCAGTATGACAACTACAAACCGTATTTTGGTTATATTCCTGCCGGAGAAAATTTTGATAAGTTTACTCAAAAAGAATTTGAAAATTTGAAATCTAATTACGACACAAACAAAATAGAGTATCTCTTGTGCGAATTTTATAGCGATAATTGCGATACAATTTTTTCAAAACTTCAATCCGATAGTTATCAAGCCTCAACACTTAGTAAAGAATATGACAAAGCCGTAAAGAGGTATTTAGACCTGCCGGAAATGAATGTTGCATTCATAACAGGAATTTGGATACCGACCGGAAAATTAACAACTTTGGGATTACATCCCGAATTAGGTTTTCAATGGGGAGCTAAGCATAAAAAAATGAACTATGACTTTACTATGGTGATTAAATTCATCAATTCTGCAAATGAATATTATGCAAGAAGAACAGAAACAAGTAGTCTTGAACCTACAAACCATTTCTTTGGTGGCTATATCGGTTTTGATGTCGGGAGAGATATTTATACAAACAAAGGACATGAGTTGCAAATTACCGGAGGTGTTGCCCTTGACATATTTGATGCCTTAGAAGGAGATAAAAATATGAATTTAGAATCGAAATCTGTGGCAAGTTACAATTTTAATTTAGGCATTGGTTACAGATATTATATCTCAAGCAGTGTTTATCTCGGTTTGAGGGCTAAATATAATGTGGTCGATTATACATTGAATAATGTGATTGATTTTACCGGCAACCCAATAACTATTCAATTCACCATTGGTGGATTGTATAACATATTTAAAGAAGTCAATTTGGAAGCGTTAAAATACAAATATAGGAAATAAAAAAAGCGGCTAAAAACCCTCCTCGTCCCGGAAATAGTTGATAGCCGTTTATTGATGCAACAAAAGTACAACATTTTTTTGAAATAACAAATAAAATAAAAATAATTTGCTAACTTTGCAGACAAATAATATAGGTAGATTAAATGGCAACAATAGATACAACGAAAATGTCCCGCAGGGACAAAATGTGCATAACCGTAGGTGCAGCGAAGCGAAACCTGCGGCACACACACTATTTAGAATATAAACATTAAAAATAATATAAAAACAACAAAAGATGAAAAGAAGAAATTTATTTTTCAAATCAATGTCAGTCTTAGTAGTATTGGGGCTTTATTCTTGTGGAGAAAATACTCCGGAAATTGAGCCAGGTGAAGAAAATACTCCGGAAATTGAGAAACCGATATTTCCATTGAATATTGGAAATAGTTGGACGTATGAAGAAACAACTCATGCTATGACTAATCCTGAAGTTGAAACTGTCAAATCAGAAATGAACAACGTTTATACAATTGATGGGCAAAGCGGTTTTTCTGCGAGGAAATATGTGAAAGGAGAACCTATTTCATTATTAAACAATGATAATGAGGGCAATTGTATCGAATATTTATTTAACAATGACAAATTAGTACACAAAACGATTATATTCAAGAAAAACATAAAAAAAGGAGATAAATGGATTTATAAGTCTGCTGTTTATACAGATGGTGATTTTTCTCAATATAAAATAACAGATATGGAAAAAACCTGTATTGCATCCGATACTATAATTACAACACCTAAAGGCGATTTTAAGTGTGTAGTATTTTCATACAATCCATCGGGTGCCGTTGATAAAGAAGGAAATCCTAATGATGTTTTTGTCCAATTTTTATCAGAAAATGTCGGTCTTGTCAAATTCCAACGCTACGAACTACAAAACTTATTTTCAGAAAGAATTCTAACAGATTATACGATAAAAGATATAAACAATTAATACTAAATAAAAAATGGCTAAAGAGAAGAAATTTTTGACTTGTGATGGGAATCAGGCGGCTGCGCATATCGCGTATATGTTCAGCGAGACGGCTGCTATTTATCCTATCACTCCGAGTTCTACGATGGCGGAGTATGTCGATGAGTGGGCGGCTGCCGGGCGGAAGAATGTGTTTGGCGAAACGGTTCGCGTGGATGAGATGCAGTCTGAGGCGGGGGCTGCGGGGGCTATGCACGGCTCTTTGCAGGCTGGGGCGCTCTCTACTACGTTCACGGCTTCGCAGGGATTGTTGCTGATGATTCCGAACATGTATAAGGTGGCAGGCGAACTGCTTCCGGGTGTTTACCACGTGTCGGCGCGGGCTTTGGCTTCGCACGCCCTGTCGATTTTTGGCGACCATCAGGATGTGATGGCGGTGCGTCAGACGGGTTGCGCGATGTTTGCGACCGGGTCGGTGCAGGAAGTGATGGATTTGGCGGCGGTGGCGCATCTGGCGGCGATTAAGTCGCGCGTGCCGTTTGTGCATTTCTTCGACGGGTTTCGCACTTCGCACGAAATTCAGAAGATTGAGGCGTTGGAAAATGACGACTTGGCGGGGTTGATTGACCAAAAGGCGTTGACGGCTTTCCGCAAGCGTGCATTGAGTCCCGAAGCACCGGTGGCTCGCGGGATGGCGCAAAACCCTGATATTTATTTTCAGGCGCGTGAGGCATCGAATGTGTATTACGACAAGGTTGTGGATATTGTGGACGGCTATGTGAAACAATTGTCCGAACTCACCGGTCGCAAATACAATTTGTTTGACTATTACGGTGCTAAGGATGCTGAGCGCGTGATTATCGCGATGGGGTCGGTGACGGAAGCCATCAAGGAAACCATCGACTATCTGACGAAAAAAGGCGAAAAAGTCGGCTTGGTGGCTGTGCACTTGTTCCGTCCGTTCTCGGTGAAGCATTTGGGCGAGGCATTGCCCGCAACGGTGAAGCGCATCGCCGTTTTAGACCGCACGAAAGAGCCGGGTGCCAATGGCGAACCGCTCTATCTCGATGTGGTTGAGGCATTTGCGTCCTGCAAAGACATCCCTTGCGCCAACAAGCCGCTCATCGTGGGCGGTCGCTACGGCTTGTCGTCGAAAGACACCACGCCGGCGCAAATCTTGTCGGTGTACGAAAATTTGGCTGCCAACACCCCGAAACACGGATTTACGATTGGCATCGTGGACGACGTAACGTTCAAATCACTTCCCCTAAAACCGGAATTGATATTGGAAAACGGTCCGTTTGAAGCCAAATTCTACGGTTTGGGAGCCGACGGCACGGTGGGCGCAAACAAAAACTCCATCAAAATCATCGGCGACAACACCAATAAATACTGTCAGGCATATTTCGCATACGATTCCAAGAAATCGGGCGGCTTCACCTGCTCGCATTTGCGCTTCGGCGACAACCCCATTCGCTCGACCTATTTGGTGAATACCCCCGACTTTGTGGCGTGCCACGTGCAAGCCTATCTCCGCCTCTACGACGTGACCAAAGGCTTGAAAAAGGGCGGCACATTCCTCTTAAACACGATTTGGGACGCTCAGCAGGTGAAAGAAAACCTGCCAAACGACGTGAAACGCTATTTGGCGCAAAATAAAATCAATTTCTACATCATCGATGCCACCAATATCGCACAGGAAATTGGTTTGGGCAATCGCACCAACACCATCCTGCAATCGGCTTTTTTCAAGATTACCGGCGTTGTTCCCTACGAATTGGCGGTGGAACAAATGAAGTATATGATTAAAAAATCGTATGGCAAGAAGGGCGACGACATTGTGAACAAAAACAATGCAGCAGTAGACCGTGGAGCCGATTATGTGAAAGTGGATGTGCCCGCCGAGTGGGCAAATTTGCAACCGGAAGCGGCAGCGAAAAGCGCGGCAGTACCCGAATTTGTCGCAAAAATCGTGCAACCCGTCAACGCCCAAAAAGGCGATGACCTGCCCGTTTCTGCCTTCACAGGGCGCGAAGACGGCACTTGGGAACAGGGCACGGCGGCTTACGAAAAGCGCGGCGTGGCATCGCACGTGCCGGTTTGGAACGCCGACAACTGTATCCAGTGTAACCAGTGCGCCTACGTTTGCCCTCACGCTGCCATCCGCCCATTCGTGTTGGATGCTTCCGAACAGGCGAAAGCACCCAAAGGCTTGGCGACCTTGAAAGCCACCGGCAAACAGTTTGAAGGTATGACTTTCCGCCTGCAAGTCAATGTGTTAGACTGCTTGGGCTGCGACAACTGTGCGGACGTTTGTCCGGGCAACAAAACCGGCAAAGCCCTCTCAATGGTGCCCATCGAAACGCAACCGGACGAACAGAAAAACTGGGATTTCTGCGTAAACGAAGTACACACCAAACAAAATTTGGTGGACATACAGGCAAACGTGAAAAATTCGCAGTTCGCAACGCCGCTGTTTGAGTTCTCCGGTGCCTGCTCGGGTTGCGGCGAAACGCCTTATGTGAAATTGATTTCGCAACTCTTCGGCGACCGCCAAATGGTTGCCAACGCAACAGGCTGTACATCAATCTATTCCGGCTCGGCTCCTTCCACTCCCTACACGCAAAACGCAGAAGGGCACGGTCCGGCTTGGGCAAACTCTTTGTTTGAAGACAACGCCGAATATGGTTTGGGGATGAAAATCGCGACCGACAAAATGCGCGACCGCGTGGTTGAAAAAACCAATGCGTTGTTGGCAATCGCATGGACAAATCAGAAGGTAAAAGATGCCGCACAGGCATGGCTCGACAATCGGGAAGATGGTGGCGCAGCAGGCAGAAAAGCCGCTGATGAATACGCCGCCGCCCTTGAATGGGGCATTGCTTCGATAGACGAGGTAATAGCACATTTTGAAAGCGCAGGTTCATTAAATGCCGAACAGTTGGCAACAGTTAAAGCACTGAAAGCAGCGGGCGAAACGACTTGTAATTGCCCTGCCTGCACGTTGTGCAAAGAACTTTTGGAATTGAAAGGCTTCTTCATGAAACGCAGCCAATGGATTATCGGCGGCGATGGCTGGGCATACGACATCGGCTTCGGCGGACTTGACCATGTGATTGCATCCGGTCAAAACGTGAACATCCTCGTGGTGGACACCGAAGTATATTCCAACACCGGCGGACAATCCTCGAAATCCACCCCTGTGGGCGCAGTAGCGAAGTTTGCAGCAGCCGGAAAACGCATCCGCAAAAAAGATTTGGGCATGATTGCCACCACCTATGGCTACGTCTATGTGGCGCAAATAGCCATGGGAGCCAACCAGGCACAAACCCTGAAAGCCATCCGCGAAGCAGAAGCCTACGACGGACCATCGCTAATAATAGCCTACTCACCCTGCATCAACCACGGCTTGAAAGCCGGCATGGGACACGCCCAAGCCGAGCAAAAAACCGCCGTAGAATGTGGCTACTGGCACTTATGGCGTTTCGACCCCCGCTTGGAAGCCGAAGGACAAAATCCATTCCAACTCGACAGCAAAGAGCCGGACTGGACAAAATTCCAAGATTTCCTCAAGGGCGAAGTGCGTTTTGCCTCGCTGGCGAAGCAATATCCGAAGGAGGCTGAGGAACTGTTTGCGATTACGCAGAAGAATGCTGAGTGGCGTTTGGCTGGGTATAAGCGGTTGGCGGAGCAGAAGTTTTGAACATCTTGTCATTGTGGGCTTGACCCGCAATCCCATGAAAAAACGTCATTTTACAAAAAAATGGCGTTTTTTTTGATTTTTTTCAAAAAATATTTGCACAATTCAAAAATAATTTTTTGCAATGTTTGGATAAATACACGGAATTATTGTACCTTTGCGGTTAATTAAGAATAAAAATTTGATATGGAAATAAATCCTCAAAAAATAGAGGGCAATTGGAAAGAAGGTTGGGCAATGGATTTGCACACAACTTCGAGCATTCCGAAAGAAAAAGATGAGGCAGGCAATGTTGTAAAATGGGACACTATTCGTCCACCTATTGCGGAAGCATTGTATCGCTTGAAATATTGCAGCGACATAAGTAATGTTGTAAGCATAGCAAAACCGATTGCTGATTTTCTGCACGAAAAGCAAGAACAATGGAATGTCAATATGATAGTCCCCGTACCTCCGTCAGATACGGAAAGAGCCTATCAACCTGTTGGAGAGTTGGAAAATGCCATTGCCGTATTATCCAAAGTTCCTGTTGATAATACAGTTTTGAAGAAAAACGAATCAACTCCTCCATTAAAAACCATAGATGACCCGGAAGCAAGACGTGAAATCCTCCAAGATGCTTTTAGTGTGGAAACAGATACATTAAAAGGGAAAAATGTTATGATTTTCGATGACATATATCGTTCCGGCGAAACTTTGAATGCTGTTGGTGAAGTTATTACAAATCAGGGAAATGCCGATAATGTTTATGCTTTGACTGTAACGAAAACACGAGCAAAAAGATAATAAAAAGAAACAACACATATATTGTTAAATCAAGAAAATAATGGGAATAATGGGAACAATAGAAAAAATCAATATTATTTACAGTTTTATGGCTGTCAAGGGTGTTGGTGTTGTACAGACCAATAAGTTTTTGTCATTTATAGCCTCATTTAATAATTTCAATGATGTTGAAAATTCTTTAAGCAATTTTCTAACCGAGCAACAGCAATTAGGTTTTATAGAAAATAAAGAAAAAAACAAAATTGAAATAATTAAATGTAAATACCATATTGATTTCTTGACCTTAACAGATGAGTTATATCCTGATAATTTAAGGAAGTTCTTAAAACTAAATACACCACCTGTATTATCATATATTGGAAATTTGGATTTATTGAAAAAGAAAAAAGTTGCCTTTAGTGGCTCTCGCAAAGTTTCGGAAAAAGGAATAAGAATCACAACCGATTGTGTAGAACAACTGCTACAGAAAGATATTACAATCGTTTCCGGCTACGCAAAAGGAGTTGATTTTGAGGCTCATAAAACGGCTTTGGAAAAAGGCGGAAATACAATCATTATCTTGCCCGAGGGTATAAACTCATTTTCCATAAAGAAAGAGTTGGAAGATGTGTGGAATTGGGATAATGTGTTAGTCATTAGCGAGTATAAACCAACCGATATTTGGAAGGTAGGTAGAGCAATGCAGAGAAATAATACGATTATTGCATTAAGCGATGCTGTGATTGTAATAGAAGCAGGCGAAACGGGAGGAAGTTTAGATGCAGGTGAAAAGACTATTCAATTAGGAAAATATCTTTTTGTTCCCGAATATAAGGAAATTCCAGACTCTGCTATTGGAAATAATGTTTTGTTAAGAAAAGGTGCTTTACCGATTAGGAGGAATAGAGAAACGCACAAAAGTAACCTCGTTAAAATGACAGAGTTATTAAATAAAACTCAATATCAGTTATTTTGACAATTTGCCCCGAAGCCAATGAGGAATTGTTTGAGATTATACAGAAGAATGCTGAATAGCGTTTGGCCGGGTATAAGCGATTGGCGGCGCAAACGTTTTGATTTATTCTTATTCAGGGTTTCATTTAATGTGAAACCCTGAATATTAAAAATAAAGTGTAACTTTGTAGCGAAAAAAATAATATATGAGTACAGATATGAATTCATACCGTTTTATTAGCGATACAGAGCCGACAGAGCAGCAACTTCTTACGATTATGAAAGAGGTTGAGGCGGATGTGCGCCGTAAAAGTTTTGAAAGAACAAACATTATTAAAGAAAATCTTAAACGAGAATATGATAATGCTCGTGCAAGGTTTCCTAATTTGTAGCCAATGGAAAAGCCAAAACTTCTGATAGTAGCAGGTCCGAATGGTTCGGGGAAAACTTCCGTTACCGGAAAAATTCTGAAGCACGAATGGGTTGAAGGTTGCGAATACATTAACCCTGACTTTATTGCTCGTGATGTATTTGGCGATTGGAACTCAAAAGAAACAGTAATGCAAGCGGCAAAATATGCTGCTGATTGGCGCGAAAAATGTTTGGAAGAAGGCAAAAGCCTGATTTTTGAAACGGTGTTGTCTGCGCCCGACAAAGTAGAATTTATCCAAAGAGCTAAGCAAAAAGGTTATTTCATTCGTTTGTTTTTTATTGGAACAGATAGCCCTGAAATAAATGCAGCAAGGGTGGCACAGCGAGTAATGGAAGGCGGACACGATGTGCCGATACAAAAAATAATAAATCGTTATTACAAGTCAATCATAAATTGTGCATTACTCGCAGAACTTGTTGATAGACTGTATATTTACGATAATTCGGTTGACAACACTTTTGCAGAGTTGCTTTTCAGAGCAAACAATGGAATGTTGGTTAAGCGATATACCAACATTCACGATTGGGCAAATATAATTTTTGAAAAGATAAGTGAAGAAATATGATAAAAATGGAAGAATTTCTAAAAATGTTTGACCCGACAAATATAGCGGGTACTGTGAATACCGTTTGTTATTCACTGTTTTTAATTTGGATTGGTTGCTCAATCTATTGGATAGTCAAATTGAAAAGGAAGCAAAATCCCTCTGCGGTTAATCCATATTTGTACGAGGCAATACCGAGTGTATTTTCAACATTGGGCATTTTCGGAACTTTCGTTGGAATTTTTTATGGTTTACAAGACTTTGATGTAAACAAAATTACGGAAAGTATCCCTACTTTATTGGAAGGATTAAAAACTGCGTTTCTGACTTCAATTGTCGGAATTGTGCTTTCGTTTATTTTCGGACGTTGGTCGCAACGAATTTTGAATAAAGTAGAAAAAGGATACACAAGTTCTGCAAACAATGAATTGTCGGCTTTACACGAAATCATAAAGTTATTGAAAGATAGCAAGGTGGAAGCAAATCAAAATTCTCAAATTTTGAACAAATCTTTGTTAGGCGATACAGCAGACAGTATTTCTACTCAAATTATCAAATTGAGGAATCAAGTTATAGATACCCAAAACTCACAAGAAGAACAATTACAGTTATTGGAAAATATTTATTCTGCTTTCGGGGGTGATGAGGATACGAGTTTATTAGTACAAATTCAAAAACTTCGTGCTGAACAAAACGATTATGCCAAAGAAACGAAAAAGCATATTGAATTTATTGTTAAATCAATGAATGAAAACAACGAATTGATTAGCAAAAAGTTTGATGAATTTTCGGAGTTGCTTGCAAAAAATAATACGGAAGCACTTGTCAATGTTATGAAAGAGGCAACCGAACAATTCAATGCTCAAATGTCTTCTATCGTAGAAAAACTTGTAAAAGAGAATTTTGGAGAGTTGAACAATAGCGTACAGCGAATGAATCAGTGGCAACAGGAAAATAAGGAAATGATTACGCAACTAACTGCACAATTTACAAAAGTTTCCGAAGACTTTGCCGTTTCGTCCGATGCAATCAAAACAATTACCGACAACACAAATAAACTCACAAACGAAAACAGTCATTTGAGCCGATTAATTCAAGAATTGCAGAAAGTAATGATTGAAGATACTAAATATCAAGAAATAGTAGAAAAATTAACAAAGACAATAGATACATTAAAAGAAAATACCGATGCTTTTGATAAAACAACAGATAAACTGAATAATTGGGTAAGAAATCAAATGAATTTCAGCGATAGCGTTGCCAAATTACTTAAACAACTTGAAGATATAAAGAAGTATAAAATAGAAACGGTTCCTGAATTATTAGAGACAATTAATAGCGAATTTTATGATAGACTAAGTGATACTCTGATCAATTTGGATACTCTAATTCAACGAATAATAGCGAATAACAGCAAATTATAAAAAGTAATAGCTATGGCAAAAAATAAAATAACCGATAACAGTTGGGTTTCCCTGTCTGATATGATGACGGGGTTGATGGTTGTATTCCTTTTTATATCCGTTTCGTATATCGTCGAAGTTCAAAAACAACAGAAAAAGCGAGATACCATTTTTGAGGAGTTTAAAGATACAAAAGAAAAACTATATGCCGAACTCGACAGTGCGTTTAAAGACGATTTCAAACAATGGCAAGTTGTGTTAGATACGGATTTATCTATAAAGTTTACTAACCCCGAAGTTTTATTTGCTTCGGGTAAAGCAGATATAAGTCTTAAATTTGATACCATTCTACAACAATTTTTACCGCGTTATTTTGATGTTTTGTTACAGAAAAAATATGAAGATAAAATTGCCGAAATAAGGATTGAAGGACATACGGATATTGTGCCTGCACCTCAATTTGATAGCGACCCTTACATTGGCAATATTAAACTTTCTCAACTGCGTTCTGCCGAAGTATTGAAATATTTTAGAAATATGCCCTACTATCAAGATTTACCCGATACGACAGAGCAACGCTTGCAATTTTGGCTGACCGCAAACGGTTTATCTTACGGCAGAACGCTTGACAGCGATAAACAACTTACGGCATTAAGTGGGCAACCAATAAATAATGCCAATTCACGCAGAGTTGAATTTAGAATTATTACCACAAGCGAAAATCTTGTAGAACAAGTATTAAAGGAAATGGCAGAATGAAAAATCTCTATCAATTTTCAGCATTAGACAAGAAATTAACTGAGTGGGGATTTCCTATTATCAAAGATGGCAAAATTTATCCACCTCCTATTCGAGTACCTTTTAAAAAAGCATATTTAGACGGGAAAATCAAATTTAAATCTGATGGAATATATTTAACAGATGCACTAGGCAAAGAAAGGAAAGGGTATCTATATATGCCGACTTATCGAGTTAGTCACTATGATACTTTCCCACGATTTCATTTAGTCAAATGTTCTACTATTGATGCGTTTATCAATAGTGGTTTATTAAAAGGTTATTATGAGTGGTCAAATAAAGAATATAATGATATAAATGATAGAGATACAGGGCAACTTTATAAAGATAAAGTATTGAAGTTATGTAGCTATTGCGCAGATATGATTTTTGACAAAGTTGATGACAGTCAAGAATTTTACCAAACTTTGGCTACAGAAATAGAAACAGATATTTTTGGTTATGTTAGTAATTGGGAAAGAATTAGTAAAGAATATCGAAAAAATAAAAATTATACTTGTGAATCGTTATTGAAAAAATCTTCTTCCATTTTGATAAGTTTTAAATTATAATTGTTTATGTCATTTAATT
>BNTR01000054.1 GCA_025996755.1 Bacteroidia bacterium | reverse complement strand
AATCGGTCGGATTGGGATAAAAATCATAATGCGTAATAAATTGATTTTCAGTCCCTATCTGCACGTTGTATGCCGGTTTTAATTGTCCGTTCATCATGTGGTCTTCTTTCATCCGCATAAAAGTGGCAGCGGGGTCGGTCTTGGAGTAACTGTTGCGATTACCTAAAGTTTCAAGTTTTTGTTCGTATTCTTCTAACTTGGGTAAGTACTTGTTTTCTACGGTCTTAATCGCTTTTTGTTCTTCTTTGCTACGGTTTTCGCGATTGATGGCAGCAATGCGCTTTTTCAGTTCTTCGGAATTGATGGGCGTAGGCGGCTCGTCATCGGCTTGATTATCCCCTGCAATGCCTTCTTCCACCTGTTGGAGCACTTGGCGTATTTTCTCTTCTAATTTTACTTTGTGTTTTTCCACACTCTTACGCCAAACAAAGGTGTATTTATTTGCTTTTGATTCTATTTTGGTGCCGTCCACATAAACCACATTCAAACTCAAATGTCCCATCTCCACCAATAGCGTAATCACCTGTGTAAAAAGTTCATGGATACTCTTTTTCAAATGAGTAGAGCGAAAGCGGTTGATGGTATTATGGTCGGGTATATGATTGCCGGATAGCCACATAAACGAAATACTGTCGCGCAAACGGTCTTCGATTTTTCTGCACGAATAAACATTGTTCAAGTAAGCAAACAGAACGATTTTCAGCATCATACGAGGGTGGTAAGCACTGCATCCACCGCCTTGATACCCATCCATAATAGAACGAATATCCAAATTATCCACTACTTGATTAACAAGGCGAGCAGGCGAATCCTCCGGAATTTTCTCATCTAACCGCGTGGGAAACAAACTGATTTGTCCTTGACTGTAATCCTTAAATACTACTTTTGCCATAATGCTTATATCTTTGATTTGCAGATGCAAAGGTACGAAAAATAGGGGAATATTAAATATATAAAAAAATGAGGCTGCCCTTTTGAGACAGCCTCATCTTCTTAATCTTGTGAAAATCAAGGTTCAGACAAAATCGAAGGTTCAATATTTTTTGTACCTTTGCAAAAAAATGACACTACATAAATAAGTACATTATGTTGCAAACAACTTTAACGCCACAGAGCACCGTATTGAATATTCCCATCCCCGACAATTTTGTTGGCAAAAAGGTGGAGGTATGGCTTTATTTATCAGACGAGAGCCGTGTTCCGATTGCAGATGCGGAAACAAGCAACGTGCTGATTGCCCCACCACACCGCCGTCAGGCACAGCAAAACATCAGCGGCAACAAACCAAATTTCTATCGCCAAACGCATTGTCCACCCGCGCCACATTGACCCAGAATTTGTTTTCTTTAATCCAATCTGCCGGGAATGCTGCTTTTTCGCGCGAATAGGGGTGATTCCATTCATCGCCGCAGACCTCATATTGCGGGTGAGGCGCATTGTGGAGCACATTGTTTTCTTTGTCGGCTTTGCCTTTGGCTACGTCTTCGATTTCGGCGCGGATGCCTGTCATGGCGGCAATGAAGCGGTCGAGTTCGGCAAGGCTTTCGCTTTCCGTTGGTTCAATCATCAGCGTGCCGTGCACGGGGAAGGATAGGGTGGGGGCATGGAAACCGTAGTCAATCAGTCGTTTAGCCACATCCGTTTCGTCGATGCCCGAATAGGCTTTCAGGTTGCGACAATCTAAAATCAGTTCGTGACCCACGCGCGATTTAACTCCCTTATAGACAACGCCGTAAGCATTTTCTAATTGCGATACCAAGTAATTGGCGTTCAAGATGGCGATTTTCGTTGCCATAGCCAAGCCTGCTGCGCCCATCATGCGGATGTAGCCGTAGGTGATTGGCAGGATGCCTGCGCTGCCGAAGGGGGCTGCTGCTACTGTATTGAGGTTTGAGCCGTCTTTTGGGTGCGCCGGCAAGAACGGTTTTAGGTGCAGTGCGCAGCAAATCGGACCCACGCCCGGACCGCCGCCGCCGTGCGGGATAGCGAATGTCTTGTGGAGATTGAGGTGGCACACGTCCGCGCCGATGCTGCCCGGATTGGTCAATCCTACCTGTGCGTTCATATTGGCACCGTCCATATAGACCTGCCCGCCGTTTTTGTGGATGATTTCGCACATTTCCACGATGCTTGTTTCAAAAATCCCGTGCGTGGAGGGGTAGGTTATCATAAACGCGGCGAGATGGTCTTTGTTGGCTTCTGCCTGCGCTTTTAAGTCGTTGATGTCGGTGTTGCCGTTCTCGTCGCATTTGATTGTAACTGTTTGGAATCCGGCTTGAATGGCGCTTGCAGGGTTGGTGCCGTGCGCCGAAGCCGGAATCAGCACGATATTTCGGTGACCCTGTCCTTTGGATTTCAGGTATTCGCGGATGGTCATCAAGCCGCTGTATTCGCCTGCTGCGCCGGAATTGGGTTGGAAACTCACGCCCGGCAGTCCGGTGATGGTGCCGAGATATTCCGTCAGGTTTTCAATCAGTTCCTTGTAGCCTTCCACTTGGTCTGCGGGCGCGTAGGGGTGGATGTTGGCAAAATGCGGGTCGTTGAGCGGCAGCATTTCCGCCGCTGCGTTCAGTTTCATCGTGCACGACCCCAGCGAAATCATCGAATGGGTGAGCGAAATGTCGCGCACCTCCAATTTTTTGATGTAGCGCATCATCTCCGTTTCCGTGCGGTATTTATGGAATACCTCGTGGGTCAAATAGGAGGTTTTGCGTGCAAATGTGTCCGGTAGGGGCTTGAGAGGGCGTGTCAAGTTCAAGAAGATATTTACGTTTGGCATCATGTCTTTATGCGGCAACGCCTCCGAAAAAACATAAATGAGCACGCCCAAATCGCTTTCTTCGGTCGTTTCATCAATGCTGACACCTATTTCACCGCTTTCAAAGTAGTGGAAATTGACTTTACATTCGATGGCTGCTTCCTGCAATTTTTTGAGATTTGCGCCGGGTGCCAATTTGATTTTCAACGTATCGAAGAAAAGTTTGTTTTCCTGCTCATAGCCCAAATTTGTTAATTCTTCCGACAATAATTCGGCGTAGTGGTGCACCCGCTCGGCGATGCTTTTCAAGCCATCGGGACCGTGATAGACGGCGTAAAAGCCCGACATGGTGGCGAGTAGAGCCTGCGCGGTGCAGATATTGCTCGTCGCTTTTTCGCGCTTGATGTGCTGCTCGCGGGTCTGCAATGCCAATCGCAACGCATTTTTGCCGTAAGCATCTTTGGAAACGCCGATGATGCGCCCCGGAATGCTGCGTTTGTAGTCCTCCTTCGTGGCGAAATAGCCCGCCGAAGGACCTCCGTAGTACATCGGAATGCCGAAACGCTGCGCACTGCCAAACACCACATCCGCGCCCCACTCACCCGGAGGTGTGAGCAGACACAAACTGAGCAAATCGGCAGCCACAGCCACCTTAATACCTGATTTTTGGGCATCCTGCACGAATTGGCGGTAGTCCTCAATGCTTCCGTCGGCATTCGGATATTGCACAATGGCGGCGAAAACTCCGGTTAGATTTAACTTTAAGAATTGCTTGTAATCGCCTGAAACTAAGCGTATTCCTTGCGGTTGCGTGCGCGTATTGAGCACGCCCAATGTGGAGGCAAACACTTTCTCGTCCACAAACAGCACGTTGGCATTTGCCTGCACCTGTTCGCGTGAGCGGCTTTGAAACAGCATATTGGCGGCTTCGGCGGCGGCGGTAGCCTCGTCCAAAAGCGAACAGTTGGCGAGCGGCAAGCCCGTCAAATCGGCAATCATCGTCTGAAAATTCAGCAAAGCCTCGAGGCGACCCTGCGAAATCTCGGCTTGATAGGGCGTGTAGGACGTGTACCAGCACGGATTTTCAAACACATTACGCAAAATCACAGCGGGCGCAACAGTGTCGTACCACCCCTGCCCAATATACGAGGTGAAAATCTCATTTTTTGATGCCACCTCGGCGATATGCTCCGCATATTCGCGCTCAGTCATCGCTTCGGGCAACTCCAACGGCTTTTTCAGGCGAATATTCGCCGGAATTGTTTCATCAATCAGCTGTTCGAGGCTCGAAACACCGATTTTCTGCACCATTGCCTTAATCTCACTCTCATTCACGCCCACGTGGCGATTTACAAAAATATCGTTCATAAATATAAATAATTGATAGTATCTAAAATAGACCAAAAAAAAGTATAAGTATCCATTAAACAGGTCATATTCCAAGAAATTCGTCGGTGGTAATTTTTCCGTCTCCTACTTCACTGAAAAAAAGTTTCCCCTCTAAGATACCTAATTTGCGCCGTCCCTTAGTCTTTTTTACTTTGTGAGTTTGTAAAAACTCACACAACTGTTGAACTAACACCGCATCCGTTTCGCTCAAAATTTCTCGAGCCAGCCCTGCTTTTTGAACTTCCAATTCCATTGTACTCATAACTTCAAATTTAAATTATTCACAAAGGTACGATTTTTTTTAATATGTCCAACCTCAATTTATCGTTTGTTTTTAATTTTTATGATTATCGGATATTTTGCCTATCGCCCGAATGGGCGGAATTTTCGTAACCGCAGGTCATCGACCTGCGGACGAAACAGATACCCCCACTACCGCCTGAAAGGCGGGATTTTAATTCAGTCCTGCCTTTCAGGCAGGAGTTCTGTGGCTCACCTTTCCCGCAGGTCGATGACCTGGCGGTTATGAAAATTTTGGCTTCCAGCCAAGATTAGGTATCATATCCGGTAATCATTTTAATTTTTAATAGTTTCTGCCGTAAGTAGCAGGGATTCAATTTCCAATTTCAATTTTGGAATATGCAAATATGTTTTTATGCTATTCTCCATAGACTAATTGTTTGGTGCTGTCAATAGAAGAGCGCAAATAGGGATTTGAAACTGCGTCATCTTCCAGCAAATCCACATCCCGGTTGACTGTTGTTTCCAGTGCGTTTTTTAGGTTGAAATAATTATCGGCATAGTCCCAAAGGTTTATGTCTTTGAAGTTCACAATAAAATCGACATCACTTTCTTTGTTGAATTTTGGTGTCAAAACCGAGCCAAAAACATATAAGCGTGCCACATTGTATTCTTTACACAATGCCATTATTTTTGTTTTGTTTGTATCAACAATATTCATGATGCACTATCGGATGTATTTATTATATTTTTTTTCTTTTGCGATTGTTGAATGGAGGGCGTGACCCGGGTAGACGGTTGTTTCGTCGGGCAGGGTCAATAATTTTTTGCGGATGCCGTCCACGAGTGCCTGTTGGTTGCCTCCCCAGAGGTCTGAGCGTCCTATGTCGAAGCGGAAGAGGGTGTCGCCGGTGAATACGCAGGCTGCTGCTTGGCAGTAGAAACACAAGCCGGCGGGCGAATGTCCGGGGGTGAGAAGCACTTGCAATTGGGTGTTTCCAAACTTTACGGTGTCGCCGTCGTTGAGATAATGCTCGGCGCGGATGCCCTCTTCAAAGTCTTTTTCCTGCCCAAACGAGAGGACTTGTTCGCGCTGTCCGGGCATCATCGTGTCTTCTGCTTCGTGGTATTGCGGCTTCAGCCCATACATTTCCAATACGAAGCGATTGCCCAGCGTGTGGTCGAAATGCAGATGCGTGTTGAGCAGCAACTTGGGGTGCAAGCCATTCGCATCAATAAAGTCTTTCAGTTCCTTGCGCTCGGCAGCTGTGGAGACACCGCAGTCAATGATTGCCGCCTCGCCTGTTTCGTCCCAAAGCAGATAGGTATTGACGTGGATGCCGTTAAATTCAAATATCTTGATTTGCATAGTGTGAATTTTGCTGCAAAGGTACGAATTTTTTAAATTTCCAGCAACCCCTCCGGCAATTCCAACTGAATTTGCTTGCGCTTTTCGTCAATCGAAGCAACAAAATCAGCATTGGCAGGGATTAAAATTTCATCATCAACGATAAACAAGGTGTTAGGGGTGCTATCATCAATCCCCGAAACAACCCCGATTTCACCCGCATTTTTGTCAATCAGCGTATAACCAAGGAAATAGTCCCAAGAAACGGTATTGGGGTTTTCTGTGAGGGGATTGCGGGTCAGGTCCCCAATGGCAAGTGTATGTTTGTCGAAATATACGTCTTTATTGACCAAGACGCGCACGGCTTCGTTGCTATTCAGATTTTTCAGTTGCACATAAGCCGTTGTGTCGGAGATAATTCGCGATTCGATTACTCGGAATGGCACAAATATATTGTCAATTTCGCAAACAAGGAAAGAAGTCCCCCTGAGGGGGGGCGGGGGGCTTATACTTATCTCCCCAAACACCCCGTGCGGCTTGCCAAACTTGCCAATCTTGACCAAATCTTCGCGCCTAATCATTCGCGGGTGATTTTTGCGCCGATGGCATTCAGGCGTTGGTCGATATTTTCATAACCTCGGTCTATTTGTTCGATGTTGTGGATTTTGCTGGTGCCTTGCGCACTCATGGCGGCTATTAGGAGGGCTATTCCGGCGCGGATGTCGGGCGACACCATCGTGGCGGCGCGCAGTTTGTGGCGGCGGTTGGCTCCGATGACTGTGGCGCGGTGGGGGTCGCAGAGGATGATTTGCGCGCCCATATCAATCAGTTTGTCCACGAAAAAGAGGCGGCTCTCAAACATTTTTTGATGAATGAGCACGCTGCCGTTGGCTTGGGTGGCAATGACGAGAAAGACGCTCAGCAGGTCGGGCGTGAGTCCGGGCCAGGGCGCGTCGGCAATCGTCATAATCGAGCCGTCCATAAAGGTGTCGATGGTGTAATTTTCCTGCTTGGGAATCACGATGTCGTCGCCGTCCTGATTGACCGTGATGCCGAAGCGGCGGAAAGCATCGGGGATGATGCCCAGATTGTTGTACGACACGTTTTTGATGCGCAGTCCCGAGCCGGTCATCGCCGCCATCCCGATGAAACTGCCTACCTCAATCATATCCGGCAAAATGGTGTGTTCGCAGCCGTGCAACTCTCTTACTCCCTCGATAGTCAGCAAGTTAGATGCCAAGCCGTTGATTTTGGCACCCATCGCGAGCAGCATTTTTGTCAGTTGCTGCAAATAGGGTTCGCACGCCGCATTGTAGATGGTGGTCGTGCCTTGCGCCAGCACGGAAGCCATCAGAATGTTCGCCGTGCCGGTTACGGATGCCTCATCCAAGAGCATATATGTTCCCCGTAATTGGGCGGCTTTCACCTCGTAGACCTGCCGCGCGGTGTCGTACTGAAAATCGGCACCGAGTTTTTGAATGCCGATAAAGTGCGTATCCAACCTTCGGCGACCGATTTTGTCGCCCCCCGGCTTGGGAATCAGCGCGTAGCCGAAGCGGGCAACCAGCGGTCCCACGAGCATCACCGAGCCGCGCAACGCGCCGCTTTTTTTGAAAAATTCGGGCGTTTGCAGATAGTCCAAATTCACCTCATCCGCCTGAAACGTGTAGGTATGCTCGGCAGGATGCCCAATTTTGACACCCATATCGCCCAGCAGCGCAATCAGATTATTGACATCCAGAATGTTTGGGATGTTGTGAATCGTCACTTTCTCTGCCGTCAGCAGCACGGCACAAATCACCTGAAGTGCCTCATTTTTAGCACCTTGCGGGGTTATTTCGCCCGATAAAGTCCGTCCGCCCTCAATAATAAAAGAAGCCATAATAATTTTTTTCTGCAAAAGTACAAAATAATTACGAATTAGAAATTAAAAATTACGGAAAAATAGGAGTTGGAAAAACAATCTATAATTTTATGCCTTTGTGTCTAAAAATTAACAAACGGGCTGAGAGCGTGTTTGGTACGGACTTGGTACGGAGTTGGTTCGGACTTGGTACGGAGGAGGTCCGAACGAAAATTTGGGCAAAAAATCTTGATTTTCGATGAAATTTCGGCAAAAATTCGGATTTTTTAACTGTTTCTTTAACGTTTCTTTTGATATTGGTGTTGTGTGCCGTTAGGCACAATATATTGGTAGAAACCGGCATCCACCCTCCACAACCCATCACCCCGTTAGGGGTGGAATGTGATAGCAGCACCATTGATATTTCGTACCTTACGGCACGAATGAGGAGGTAAATGAGCTTTTTTCTACCAATATATTGTGCCTAACGGCACAAAAAAAGAGATAGTGTTGTGTCGCAGGGACAGCACTATGCGGCTTCCGGTGTCCCGCACGGCGACTTCCGGTGTCCCGCACGGCGGCTTCCGGTGTCCCGCACGGCGGCTTCCGGTGTCCCGCACGGCGGCTTCCGGTGTCCCGCACGGCGGCTTCCGGTGTCCCGCAGGGACAGAATGTGCATAACCGTGGGTGGAGCGAAGCGTAACCTACGGAGAGGTGCTCCCTCCCCTCTCCTAAGCCCTGCAAGGGCGAGATTATGATAATGTCGCCCGTGCAGGGCTAAGAGTGGTGTGGTGATGCCTGTACCGTGGGTTTCGCTTCGCTTCACCCACGGTTATGCACATTTTGCCTCTGCGAGGCTAAAAAATAGCACTTCAAAAAAAATTTAACTAAAATTATTTGGTGAATATCAAAATAAATTCTTAACTTTGCTGCCGAAAAATGAAATGAAGCACTAAAAAATAAAATGATTTTAAAATTTAAAGATATGAAAAAGAAATATTTTTCTACCGCAGGGGCTATGATTGCCATGGTAGCAGTTAGGTTTATTGTTGTCATTATGCTTTTTGTAGTATTTTCCTGTTTTCCATCATATACTGTTACATATACATTGCACAAATCTTTGATAAATGAAACGGAAAAACATTTGCATTATATAGTAGAAACGTATGATGGAACCAAAGCTGTTGCTTCAACAGGGCTGGATAGTGTTAGTATTATTTTTCACAAAATAACTGAAATTGAAAGTGAAGTACGATTGTTTCCTCTTATGGAAGACCATCAATATCCTTCTATTTATGAAATACGTGAATCTCTATATAATCTCACTGATACAAGTAAATATATTACGCCAATGCAAGATCTTAGCGATGAAGATTGGATTTTTATTCGCCATCGTTCGTTCACGGGAGGTGACACGGACAAAAGAGATGCCGTAGCATATTCTAATTTTCACTTTACCGATTCTATCGTGCAAATTATGAAAAAAGATTACACGATGTTGGAAAAGTTTAGCGAGTATTATCAGAAATAATTTAATTTGCCACCGGAATGAATGAGAATTTATGAATAAAATATATATGCATAAAAATATAGAGAGACCATTTTTGGGGATTGTTCCCATTGTATTGATTTGCTTAGCGTTATCATTGATAAACATAAGTTGTTTTCCACCATATCCGGAACATTTGAATATTCTGAAAATGGAATTAGACAATGAGACCCCAAAGCAAATATTGATGGATTTGACTATCGGCAATATTCCGGCTGGTGGAATTAGCACCAATCATAGAATGTTAACAAATCCATATAGCACAGATTCTGTTGTTTTTAAGAAAGCAGTCTCGTCTCAACAAGACGACAGAATGGTAGTAGGTTCGGTCAAATTGTATAATATTTCAGATACAACTTTAATTATGTGGGATGATTACGACGACCATTATTTGGATTGGGTTTATTCTGAAAAGTATGACTTGACCGATTTTGTTGTTGTGACCCAAAAAGTGTGGCGTATAGCACATATTGATTCATCAGTAGAGGAAGATGAAATCCATACCTACACTTTATCCCCGAACGAGGAACTTTTTGAAATTATGCAGAAGGATTATAGTATGTTGGAAAAGTTTAGCGAGTATTATAAGTAATTTAATTTTTAATATTTAATTGTTTTACAATTCTGCACTCTATGCAAAATTATCTAACTTCAGTTCAGCGTAGGCTCTGCCTATGTTCGAGTTCAAAGCAAGGCTCCAGCCTTGCATGATGCAGGGACGCATGGAAGTTGTCTGAACCACGATTTTAATAAGATTTTCAGGATTAGCAGGATAAAAAATCTTGTTAATCTTGAAAATCTTATTAAAATCATGGTTCAGACATTACTTTGCCCGTTAGGGCATTCATATCAATAGAAAAAAACGTATTTGTCAAAACCCCATAAGCCCTACGGGCTAACCTTATCCGGAACTCAGGTTATTTATTTGTAATTTTGCTGCCTTCGGCTGAGATTGCGGTTTTTCTTTGCCAGAAATTCCTGCGAGGCGGTCAGTTTGTGCGATTCTTCGTTCAGGTTGATGCGACCGCCGGAGAGTTCGGTCAGGTCTTTGAAGATTTTTTGGTCGTCCACCATTTCCTTGTTCCATGTTAGAAACGAGCGTTTCATTTGGTTGGCGAGCATACCGATTAGCGCATCTTTTGCCTCGCCGTCTTCCACCGTGGTGGCTTTTTGAATCATCTTTTCCAGGAAGCGACCGTAGTGTTTATACGCCATTCGCTGCTGCGGATAGGGCAATTTGGTGGGCTTGGCGTAGAGTTCTTCGCGCTTCACCACCTCGTAGGGGTAGTCGATGTCGAGCGCGAAATCTGCCATAATTGCCAAATGGTCCCAAAGGATGTGCTTGAAATCGTTCACATCGCGCAAGTGGGGAAACATATTTCCCATAATGTCGATGATGCTGTCGGCACAATGTGTCCGTTCGTCGCGGTCTTGAAGAGCCACGCAATGGTCCACCATATTCTGAATATTCCTTCCATATTCCGGCAGGAGCAATCGCTTCATCTGCGTATTGTATCTCATATCTTTCATAAATTCACTGTTTTTTCGGCTGCAAAGGTACGAAATATTTATGAAATACACGTTTTTTTCGTAACTTTGTGCCTCAAAAAAACGATAATATGAAATTAAATACGATAGAAGAGGCAATCGAGGATTTTCGCGAGGGAAAATTCCTGATTGTGGTGGACGATGAAGACCGCGAGAATGAGGGCGATTTCATCATTGCGGCGGAAAAAATCACGCCCGAAAAGGTCAATTTTATGCTCACCTATGGTCGCGGGTTGCTCTGCGCACCCATCGCGGAGGAGCGTTGTGCGGAATTGGAGTTGGATATGCAGGCGGCAAGAAACACGTCGATTTACGACACGCCGTTCACCATCACGGTCGATAAGTTGGGGGGCGGATGCACCACGGGCGTGTCGATGTTTGACCGCGCGGAAACCATTCGCGCGTTGGCAAATCCCGCCACAATGCCCGAAGATTTAGGTCGTCCGGGGCACGTAAGCCCACTGCGGGCACGCTCGCGCGGCGTTTTGAGGCGGGCAGGGCACACCGAGGCGACCATCGACCTGGCGCGATTGGCAGGGCTGTATCCCGCCGGTGCGCTCATCGAAATCATCAATCCTGACGGCACCATGGCGCGCTTGCCGCAATTATTTGAGGTCGCCAAAAAGTTCGACATCAAAATCATATCCATCGAGGCGTTGATTGCCTACCGCCTGAAGCAGGAATCGCTGATAGAACGCGGCGAGGCGGTGAATATGCCCACGCAATACGGACATTTCAAACTCATTCCGTTTCGTCAAAAAGCATCGGGCTTGGAACACATCGCCCTGGTGAAAGGCGAATGGAAGCCCGACGAGCCGATTCTGGTGCGGATGCACTCCAGTTGCATGACCGGCGACATTTTTGCATCCATGCGCTGCGAATGTGGCGAGCAGCTCCACAAATCTATGCAAATGATTGAACAGGAGGGTAGGGGGGCAGTAGTCTATCTCAGTCAGGAGGGCAGAGGAATAGGTTTTATGGAAAAAATGAAAGCCTACAAACTGCAAGAGGAGGGCTTAGACACGGTGGATGCCAACCTGCACCTCGGACACGCCTCCGACGAGCGCGACTACGGCATAGGCGCACAAATCCTGCGCGAAATAGGCGTATCAAAAATCCGCCTAATCACCAACAACCCCGCCAAAAAAGCAGGCTTGGAGGGCTATGGCTTGGAAATCGTGGAGAACGTCCCCCTCGAAATTGCGCCAAATCCCTACAATGAGGTGTATATGCGGACGAAGAAGGAGCGGATGGGGCATCAGTTGAAGAATTTGAAATGAAAGAATTGAAAAGATGATGAGAACCTATTGGGAAGTGGAACTATGACGAAAGAAAAATTTCAAAATAAATATCGCTTAAAATCGGCACGTGCCGAATGGCATGATTATGGCGATGGTGCCTATTTCGTTACCGTATGCACCAAACTGCGCGAACATTTTTTCGGTGAAATTAATGATGGGCAAATGCAATTATCCCCAATCGGCGAATATTTATTTGAAAATTCACAAAATGTAGCCCGACATTATCCATACGCCGAAATTCCGTTATTCGTTGTTATGCCCAATCATTGGCACGCCATTATTTTTATTGATGGCGACAAAACGCCCTATGTTCGACGGGATGTGACACCAAATTCTGTTGCCGTCCCCACCACGGTAGAGACGCGGCGCGCCACGTCTCTACAGCAGGGTTGGTTATCTGTGGCAGTTGGCGGTGTTAAATCGGCAATCACAAAATTTGCAAATGTGAACAAAATTGATTTTGCATGGCAAACCCGATTTCATGACTATATCATTCGCGATGCAAATGAAATGAACCGTATTGCGGATTATATAGGAAATAATCCATTAACATGGGATATTGATTGTTTTAATGAATAATGTGCGGATTTCCACCGTAGAGACGTGGCGCGCCGCGTCTCTACAATGAGATTTGCAAAAAAATATAGATTATGCTAACAGATTTCAATGATGATATATTTTCCATTAGAAGGATTTTTTTGCTGGTTGCGCTATTCGCGTGCACCCAACCCGCTGTCGCCCAATGGAATACAGACGACCGCCAATTGGAAGGCGTGGTGGTGCGCAAAACAAAAGAGAAATACTCCAAAAAAGACAACCCTGCGGTGAAATTGATGGAGGAAGTCATTAAGCGGCGGGGGATGCACGACCCGCGCGACCACGATTTTTATACTTGCGAAAATTATGTGCAGCGGTCGTTTGCCCGCGACAATTTCACCGTTGAGGAGGCGCAGAGCAATTGGGTGTATCGGAAGATGGATAATTTGCGGGATTTTATTGACACCGTGAGCGTTGCGGGGCGACCTCTGCTGCCGCTTTACAGTGAGGAGCGGGTGGAGAAAATCTATTATCGGCGGTCGCCGCACTCAGAAAAGCGGGTGCTGGAAGCCTTGAACAGGGGAGGGATGATTGATTTTTTGTCCGAAGAGGGCACGACGAAGTTTCAGGAGGAGGTTTTTCGGGAAATTGATTTGTTTCAAGACAATGTGCCGCTGCTTTTGCAGCGATTCGTTAGCCCGCTGGCGACTTTTGGACCTCTGTATTACAAATATTACCTCTTAGACACGGTTGTGGTGAACGATGTGCGGTGCGTGGACGTGGGTTTTGCGCCGTTCAATTCCGAGTCGTTTGGCTTCGCTGGGCATTTGTATGTTACGGTCGATTCCACCTTTTTCATACAAAAAGCCTCGTTTACGACACCCCGACACATCAATTTGAATTTTGTTAACAGCCTGCGCGTGGAACAGGAATATGCGCGCACGTCCGACAGCACGCGCCTCCTGACGAAAAACGACATCGTGGTCGATTTCAATATAATCAACAATGGCAAAGGCATTTACGCCCACTACCTCTCGGAGCGGCGCAATCATACGTTTGAGCCGCCCGATGATTTGAAAATTTTTGAGGCGAAGGCTCCCGTCGTCGAACAGGCAGATGCCCGCAGTCAGCCGGAGGATTTTTGGGCTGCCAAGCGCGCCGCCGATGCCAAAAAGAAGAGCGCGACCGCTGCGGAACTGATGCAGGCACTCCGCAAAAAGCCGTTTTTTTATTACTCCTTGCGTGCGATAGATGTGCTTTTCAATGGCTACGTCCCTCTCGTGGGCGATTCTGCGCGGTTTGAGATGGGTCCGATTAACACGTTCATTAGCGGCAATTCGCTGGAGGGCTTGCGGTTGCGCGTGGGCGGGACAACTTCCGTGCACTTGAGCCGCCAACTGTTTGCCGATGGCTATCTGGCTTATGGCGTGGGCGACGAGCGGTGGAAGGGTAGGCTGCTGCTGGAATATACGTTTGAGAAGCGCAAAAAATACCGTCTGGAATACCCTTTTCACTACCTGCGGGCGGAATACCGCTACGACATTAATCAGATTGGGCAGCACGGCAGCCACGACAACCTCTTTGCGATGATTGTACGCAAGCCCAACCGAATGCTGACCTATATGCGGACGGCGGCGTTGAGCTATTTTCACGAGCACTACAATGGCTGGAGTTATGGCATCACGGCACGCCACCGGACGGAATGGGCAACACCGTTTGTGCCTTTCTTCGACGATTTCAAGGCCTACAAGACCGCCGAACTTGAATTTAAACTGCGCTGGGCGCACAACGAAGCCTTTTATCAGTGGCGCAACCACCGCACGCTCATTTCGATGGATGCAACGGTGATTGAACTGACCCATACGGCGGCATTAAAAGACGTGTTAGGCTCTGACTATCAATATAATAGCACCAAGTTGAGCGTGCGCAAACGTTTCCGGATTTCGCCGCTGGGCTATGTGGACGTGCACGGTCGCGCGGGGAAAATCTGGGGCGAAGTGCCCCACACGCTGCTGTTTATGCCCTCCACCAACCTCTCATACACCATCAACTGGTCGGAATCGTTCTCCCTGCTCGACCCGATGGAATTTCTAAACCGCCGCTTCGCCTCGTGGGACGTGCAATACCACCTCAACGGCACCCTCTTCAACCGCATCCCCCTCCTTAACCGCCTGAAATGGCGCGAATTAGTCGCCTGCCAAGGCTGGTACGGCGATGCGATGGGCAACACGCCATATATGGAACTCACCGTAGGCATCGAAAACATCCTCCGCATCCTCCGCGTAGACTATGTGCGGCGGCTCACCTATCGCAACCGTCCGGATGTGCCCAACGAAGGCGTGCGAGTGGGGGCGGTGCTCACGTTTTGAAATCGCCTGAATTGTCAAATATTAGGCAACCGCTGCCTCACGTTGCGCCTTGCGAGCTTTGAAATAAGCGGAAAAAGCCTCCTCATCCTCTTTGGTCTTATTCCTGCCATCAATGATAATGTCCCCGTTTTCCAAATCTTCGAGAAATTTATCCACTTCTGTGAGTTCAATAATCCCGAACTCGTTCAGAACGCCATACTTTTCCATACCTCCATACTTTTCCATATCTATATCGTTTTAAAATAAGTATCCACTATCAGATATTTTAATTATTTTTAATGACTATCCGCAATCATACTACTTGGGTTAAATCCGTGTCCCGCAGGGACAGCACTTTATTAACCGTAGACTTCAGTCTACGGTATGAAGATGATAAACTACCATTAGTCCCGCATGGGACGGCACTTGAGACAAGTGCAATTTTGCTGCATAACAATGTGTCGTCCCATGCGGGACTTTGGGGTGTGGGCTCCGTCACTCCCGTAGACTAAAGTCTACGGTTAATAAAGTGCTGTCCCTGCGGGACAAAGAGCGGAGCCAAGTGGTATGATTGCGGATAGTCATTTTATTTTTTGATTATTTTCAGGGTGGTTTTTTCTACGCGCAGCAGATAAATGCCCGCTGGGTAGCTCGACAAATCTATGCGGTCGGCGTGGCGGCGTTGCAGCAGCCTGCCGTCCATGGTGTATACCAGCACTTCTGCGTTATCGACGTTGTTGATGATGTTGACCTCGCCGGCGGTGGGGTTGGGGAAAGCCTGTATGGGTTCTAACTGCCATCGGGCGTAGAGGGTCATGTCGTTGGTCACTCGGTCGTAGGTAAAGTTCCATGGGTCGGTGCATGAGGAGTCGATAAACCAGCCGTCAAAGATGTGTCCGATGCGGGTGGGTGGGTCGGGCAAGGTTATTGCGTTGTCCGGTAGTATATTTTGCGGCAGCACAGTGCTTCCCCCTCGCGTATCGAAAGAGATGAGGTAGCCTCTTACGAGCCACCGCGCCGTGAATGTTTTGTTTCCGGAGCTGCCCGCGGTGATGGTGTTGTCGCCCTCTTCCCA
>BNTR01000053.1 GCA_025996755.1 Bacteroidia bacterium | reverse complement strand
CGTTTGCGGTACTCACCACAAATTCCATCGGCTTTTCAAGTATATGAAGTCCGTTAATTTCTATGGATTGGGGCAGCCCATTAGTGTTTACAAGGACGGTCTTGCCGGTAGCGGTAACAGTGCGACCGTCGAACGACATTTTTTGATACGGTGCCACGGGTAAATCATCCATGCCGATAGTCGAGTTGAGCCACCGGAGCCGCGCATGGCGCCATAAATCGCCGTCGCCCTTATCGGCAAGCACTTCTTTGCCAACTTGAATCACAACATCCACCACTTGGGGCTTTGCATTTTCTGCCGAAACGGTAACTGTTCCCCTGTATTCTCCACCCTGAATATTTTCAGGGATTTGCAATCCGCACCACAAGGCTTGTACGGTATCTTGTGGAACATTCACCGTAAAACGGATGGGCTTACCATCCCAATTAGTACCCCCCAAATTAAAACAGGTGATATCCTCCTGTGAAAGCACGCTCTTTCCCGAACTGTGCGTGAAATTGCTGAATTGCAGATTAACCTTCTCCAATCTCTTCTGCGATGCCCACAAGCCGATTTGCCAAGTGTAATATTCGTTGGGCAAGGCATATCCTTCAAAGGCAAGGGGCTTCAATCCTGTGTTATACGGCTTGCTCGCCCAACGTGCAGGAATCGTTGTCAGCCGGATGGGAAAAGCGCGGTCTTCGGGAAATACAACAAAATCGCCGGAATGTTGCTCTTTAAGCGTTTGTATTTCTTTTCCGGTGGCGATTAGTCCCATCGGGGTAAAGAAATCAAATCGTGACCTTGATTCAATCCGTTCTACTTTTGCTTCCGGCAGCGTCGCCCGTTGCGCTTTTACGCCTTTTTCCCATTCAGAATCGGTTGCATATTTCGCCGGCAAATAATCATTCCACTTTGCATTGCGGGCATCATCATATCCGGTTCGGAATTTATAGGGCAGATAGTAAACATAATAGGTTCCCGCACCGGCTTCCGGTTGAAAGGCAATTACGCCTGTCTCCGCCGAAAATTCAAGCAGACTCACATTTTTAACTTCCTCTCCGGAAGCGGCATTTTTTACGACCACCCGCTTGGTTTCCTGACGCATATCCGGTCGTCGCCACGGCAAGGTTGCGACAACGGCGTTTTGCTTCACGTCCTTTACCAAAACCACCGCTCGGTGATTGCCCATCATGTCCACATTCCACGAACTGTCTGCAACGACAAACGGAATGCCATCAGGCGAAAAATCCTGATACTGACTGTCGCCATCAGGCGAAGCAGTAGATACACTCTGTGCAAAAACGCTTGATGTGAAAAAAGCGAAGCACACCACTAATCTCATTGGATGCAACAGCATCTTTTTTCTTTCCTTTTTCATTTTATTTATTGATTATTTAACATTCTGTGAATAGATTCAAGCGTAAGAGTTGATACCGGTGCTTTCATTCCGTTTATCTTTGCGTTGCAATACGTGGTCAGGTAGTCTTCTATACGCAGGTCTATGTTTGCATCGTAAGGCTTGCCTACGCCCAGATTTTCGGGCCACAGTTTAGACTTTTCAATATCCGACAAGGCGGCATTATGGTTGCCTGATTGGATATTCTGCAAAGCACACTTCAACCATGCTTCGCGATATACGCGGCGCCCTTCACCGGCTCCTTCATTAGGCAAAACGTTCAGGTGTGCCAGATAATCCGTGCATTCACGGTATTGCTTCATGGCAAGCATCGCTGCGGTATATTTCAATCCCAATTCATAATTTTCCGGGAATAAAGCCGTGTATTCCTTTGCTTTTTCATACATCTTGTCATATTGTTTCGCCTCTTGATAGTAGCGAATCAATGCCATGCCTGCTCGCCATGATTTATCTAATTGTTCTGCACGCAACAGGTCTTCCAATTTCTTCTCGCCTTGGCGGTATTGTGCTCGCGTGAGGTAGAATGACGGGACTTGGGGGAGATTGGCGCATTGTTCTAACAGGGACTCATGGGACGGGTGTGGCGTTTTTCTATCTAAAAAGGCGTAGAGGATGCCTAAATAGTATTTGTTTACCCAATTGTCTGATTGCGCTACTGCCCATTCCAATGCCGGAACGGTTTCGGTGCGGAAGGGGAAAACCATCTCCGTAGGAAGCGATTCGGCGCGTTGCAATGTTGTTTTGTATTGTTCATTGCCTTGTTGATACAGCAGGTAGGCGGAACGATAGAGTGCTATGGGATAGTCCGGTGCGAAATCGTACAGCGTGAGTGCTTCTTCATTGCAGGCAATGCTTTCGTACCAGCCTGCCATTTCCATAAAAGTTTCGCGGGGCTGTTCGTTGCGGATATAGCGCAAAAATTCCTTTTTGTCTTTCTCTGCGCCGCTACGCAGGTATTTTTCAAAATGGGCGTAATGATTCAATGGCAGTATTTTTTCTATTTGTGCGAGGCGGTTATTCGCTTCCCTGTTTTTGCCTGATTTGCGATAAGCGACCGCTTGCAATTGCAGGGATTCGACATTTGTAGAGTGGCTCTCCGTGTCTGTACCCGTATAGTGCAGCACTTGCACCCAATTTTTCTTTTTGGCAAATTCTTTTGCCAGACCGATGTTTGCCGGGTCGCGGTGCGAAGGCGACAAGGCGGCTATTTTGAACCCGTCTATGGCATCAATGCTTTTACCCAGGCGGCTGTTTGTTAAACCATACAGGAAATTGCCATCGGGGTCGTAGGTGTTGACAGACAAGATGATGCGGGCGCAGGAATCTGCTGCGGCATAATTTCCCTGTTGATAGTAAACAAAACCCAAATCCCGGATTGCCGGAATAAAAAACGGCTCAATTGCCAAAGATTTTTTCAGCCAATCCACTCCTGTGCCGTACCGGTTGCTGTATATTTCCTGCTCGCCTTGCAGATACAAGCCGTAGGCACTGTTCCAATCGAATTTGTCCGGCGAAACAACCGGGCGCGACAACAGATTATCTTCCGGTTTTTCGGAATAAACCAAACGATTATCACCCAGAATGACCTGCAAACCTGTTAGGTCTTTAAGACCTAACAGGTTTATGGTTTCCGTCCAAGTCTGCAAAACATTCAATGACAAATGTTTTCTGAATATTTCCTTGTCGCCGGCTTTGACCACAATATCATCGTTGATTTTCTGCACCGGTGAGAAACTGAGTGTCACCGTTCCGTCGCTTTTGGCTACGTTCAAGGCACCATAATCGTTGGCTTTCGCAATGCCTCCGGTTGCCTTCACCGGATACCAGTATTCCGTCCAGGTGTCCGTGCCGTAAGGCGCAAAGGCGTATTGCTTGAAAGGCGTAGATTGACTGTGGGCAACCGCTTGATTATAAAGTCTTCCCGATTGCAATTCCACATACTGCCCGTCGGTGTCGGTGAGCAGGTCTTCCCATATCATGCCCTGCCGCGACAATCCCCAGAGAAAGAATTTCATGCCCAATTTGTCGTTGAACGGAGCGTAATGCACCGAGCCGTGTTGGCTGTTTTGATAATAGGCTCCATAGAAACCATTGTAATTGCCCAAGATATGATACGACTTGTCGCCGCCGAAGGTCTGCTGCCTGTATTTGGACAAGTCCCTGCCCTGTTCATCGACTGACCATTCGTGGGCATCGCCGTCATGACCGATGTAATGTTGTCCGGGGAAAAACAGTTCCAAATCATCCGCTGCTTTGTAGGCGGCATTCATCCATTGGTAATACGGGCGGGGCAGCGGCGAGGTGTTGTGCCAATGGACGGAAGTCGTAAAATACGCCTTGTCTGCCGGAAGATTGATTTCCACCTGCCATTCGGTGCGGGTTACTCTGTCGAAAGCCGATACGAAGCAAGCGGCACTGCCGTCGTCGTTCTTGCGGGTGTAATAATCAACCGGCGAGGCGGTAGTAGGCGCATGACCGATGATGCCAAAATTGAGTTCGATACCGCCCGAAGTCCAGGGTCCCCGCATAGATATGTTGCGGAATTTCGCCACGTGGTTGAAATAGATAAACTCCTCGCCGGTGGTTTTATCCACAGCACCCCATATCTTCCCACCGGAAGCAGGAAGCACGGTTACGCGGATATAATCGTTTTCCAACACGACTGTATTCCACGTTTGCGGCTCTCCCTTGTGGGAATAACCTTCAAACTTGAAATATGGATAAAAGCTGCTTCCCGGGTGGGCTACAGGGTCGGGGTCACCAAAAGGATAGGTAACCAACTCCAATTTTTCTTCTTTCACTGTTGCCTGTTGCTGGCAAGATGCCAACAAGAGGATTAGAAAGACGCTGATACTGATATTGAATAATTTTGACATACGATTGTTATTTTATATAAATTAAATTGCTAACTGACTTTCAATCAACTGAATCATGATATGAATCACTTTGATATGTATCTCCTGCACACGGTCGGAATAATCGGAAGCAGGCGCACAAACAGCCACATCCGAGACCTTGCGAAGCCGATTATCCGTATCGCAAGTCAGCGCAACGGTTTTCATACCTCGCTTTTGAGCGGCTTCCGCAGCTTTGACGATGTTACCTGAATTTCCGCTTGTGCTGATAGCCAGCAGCACATCACCTTGTTGCCCAACCCCTTCCACATACCGACTGAAAATTTCATCGAATGCAAAATCGTTTCCCACGCAAGTCATATAAGCGGGGTCGTTGATAGCAATAGCAGGCAAGGGCAAGCGGTTTTTCCGATAACGCCCCGTCAATTCTTCGGCAAAATGAGTAGCATCGCAAAGCGAGCCGCCATTGCCGCAACTAATAATTTTCTTCCCCTTCTTCAAAGCATCAGACATAACCATAGCCGCCCGCCCAATATCCCCCAAATTGGAAGGATTATCAATAAACAACTTCAATTTTTCCGAAGCCTCATTTAAACTCTGTCGAATAATTTGTTCCATATTTCGTAATTTTTAATTCGTAATTCGTAATTGTAATCATGTAAATCCTATAAATCTTGTAAAAATCAAGGTTCAGACAATAGTTCACAAGCAATCGAAACCGCCGCATAATCGCCAATACTTTCGCCCAATTCCGCCGGTTTGATTTTACAAACCTGGTAGGCAAGCGGCAAGGCTTCTTTGCGCAATACCTCATCTATCAAGGGATAGAAAAGATTTTCATTGCGGGCATAAACGCTTCCCAGCACGATACATTCGAGGTTGAGAATGTCGAGCAAAATCGCTAACCCTTTGCCCAACCCCTGCGCCGAAATGCGGATAATTTCCAATGCCAAAGCATCGCCCTTTTGAGCGTTTTCGGCTACCGTTTTGGCGGTTACGTTGGGGATTTCTCCGGCAGGACACCACGCTACGGATTCGCCCATCTGATATTTTTCCGACAGTTTCATCTGCGCCAGTTGCGCGATACCGTTTCCGCTGCCGAAACCTTCCAGCGAACCGGCTTTGCCATAACCTACGGGTCCATATTCCGAGATGCGAATATGCCCAACTTCACCGGCATTGTCGTTTGTGCCGTTGTAGAGTTGCCCGTTCAGCACCAAACCCGCGCCCAAACCGGTGCCGCAAGTGAGAAATGCCATGTTTTGCGTACCCCGTCCCGCACCGAATTTCCACTCGGCTAAGGCGCAGGCATTGGCGTCATTGCGGATAGCGCAGGGAATCCCGAAACGCTCCGTAATCCTGTCCACAATCGGGATATTGTCCCATCCCGGAAGGTTGGGAGGCGACATCACCACGCCGGTTTTGCTGTTCAGCGGACCTCCGCAACTGATGCCGATAGCGTGAATCTGTTGCGTTTCCAATTTGTTTCGACTCAATATTTCCCCTATATTGAGGAAAATAGCATCAATGGTTTCCTCGACCGTTGTGGTAGAAAACCGGATTTTGTCAGCAATTTCAATTGCTCCGTCACTTTCGATGGCATAGATGACGGCAATTTTTGTGCCGCCAACGTCGATGCCGATTACTTTTTTTGTCATATTCATATTCATATTTATTTTCCGTTATTATTCTTCCAGCAGATTCACCTCTTTGATGTATCCTGTATCGGGATTCAGCCGGAGCGTTTTGATTTCGCACGGCTTGAGCGTCCCTTTCCAGGCAAAATTGGCGGAGGGGAAACTCAATGTCGGAGAAGCCGGCTTGCCAAGCGTTTCCACCAAACGGATGATGAGGTCGTCGCCCGTTTCGGATTGCTTGATGGAAGACACGATTACGTTCGGCGCATCCACAGAGAGGTATGAGCCGGATTTAGCCATCGTTCCGCCGTGAATGCCCTGGTAGATGACAACCGGCGGCGCGATGAACTCCTCGGCGATGCGGGGGGCATTGATTTCCTTCCAACTGTCCCGGTGAGGTACGAGTAGCAGGCGCAAGGTCTGTATGCCCTGGTCCATCCACACATATTCTTCTTTCGGGTCGAGTTTCTTCGGGTCGTGATGTGCAAACACTGCCGAGCGTGTTACCGAGATGCGCAGGTCGTTCCCCGCCACATTATAGCCATACTTGGCATCGTTGAAGACCGTCAGTCCGCAGGTGCTGCCACCACGCTGTCCGGTAACGTCAATCCATCGTTGTCCCGGGTCTTCGTCGCCGGTGGCTTCGCGTTCGATGAAACCGTATGGCACTTCATACGTTGCCTTGGGTGACGTAATGTCTATCGGGAAAGAGAATTTAAGCATTTTGAGTTGTTCGTGCCAGTCGAGCGTGACATTGGCTTCGATTTTCCGCGAGCCGGCAATCAGAGACCAGTCGATGGTCAGGGTGGATTTTCCGTAAGTGGAAATCACGCGGACAGTAGCCCGTAGCGGACCCTCCTCCAGCACTTTGACGGTTGCATTTCCGAAGGAACCGATTTCGTCGGCAAAGGTTTTGATGTCGTGGCTCCACGTATCGCTCTTGTCGTCAATCACGACAGCCCTGCAGCCTGTGGCTCCGCCTGCGAATACTTCCTTGCCTGCCTCCTTGTCGAAAATGCCGATGACGGCGTTGGGAGCAAAGGTGATACGGTAATATTCGTTTTCCAGACGGTTGCCTTCTGCCTGCGCCGGTTTTTCGATGACCTGCGGAGTCTCGCTTCTCTTCTTCCGGATTTGACTGTAACCCATTGCCGGGAGGGTTACCCGGCACAGGGCTGTCCGGCGGCCACCGGTTTGTGCCTGTCCGGTAACCCACTGATGAGGCAGGGAACGTCCGGCGGCATCCGTAAAGAGGCTGGTTTCTCCCTCTCCCGGCTTGTCAAAATCGTACGCTACGATACCCTTATATTCCCACGCATGGGGATTGAATACGAGTATGTACCGTGAATCCGGGTCTTCTGCCGCCACTTGCCATTCGAGTTTCTGAACGGCAAAGGTCGCAGCTTCGTGGGCGATGCTGAGGGCGTATCCGTATCCTTCGAGGGCATCCTGTGAATGGCTGACCAGCGAACTGCCCGCCAGGCTGTCGTGGAATTGCAGGAAGAGCACCTTTTGCCATGCGGTGGAAAACAGCTCTTTCGGATAGGCGGCTTTCCAGATGACGGAGCCAACACCGGTTATTTTTTCAGCTGTGACCAGAGCGGCTTCGGCAAGGCGGTTGTTTTTCTTGATGGCACATTCGGCTGTATAGCAACCCACTGCGTGATGCTGCAAGTCGTCTTTTACGACCGCGAGATTGAGGTTTGGCATGGCACGGACTTCATCAAAGTAGCGGTCAACACCGCTGAAGGCAATGTTTGGCGCACCTTTTTCAGCTTGTGCTTCACGGATGGCTTGAATATTGATTTTAGTGGGACCGCCGCCATGGTCGCCTACGCCGTAAAACGCCATGATAACCGGAACCGGATGGTGTTTGGCATAGTCAGTAACCTCGTTGAGCCGTCTTCTTATGTAATCCCTGTCTCCGCCGGTACTGTAGCCTTGGGGGCTGCGGTAGGTCAGCACCCGTGTCCCGTCCGGTCCTTCCCACCAGAAGAGGTTTGCCGGTAATGTTTTTTCACGACCGTTGGGACGCATGAACACGTAATTGTCCATGCCTTGCAGGTGGATGATTTGCGGCAGTGTGCCCACATGTCCGAAGGAATCAGGGTTGAAACCAACAGTGGCGCGGCGACCGACAAGTTTCTGCAAAGTGAGCTGTCCGTACAAGCCCTGCCGCACCATGGATTCGCCGGACGGAATGTTCATGTCCGGCTCTACCCACCAGCCGCCAACTACGTTCCAGCGTCCTTCGGCTACCCGTTGGCGAATCTCGACTAACATGTCCGGGTCGTTTTCGGCAATCCACTGATAGAACAGTGCCGAACTGGCAGTAAACACCGCATCGGGCGTTTCCTTCATCCGGTCGAGCGCAGAGCGGAAGGTACTGTGCACGATGGCTACGCCCTCTGTCCAAGGCCACAGCCATACGGGGTCGATGTGTCCGTGACCAATGGCGTAAATAGTGTATTTTTTAGCGTCTTTCGACCATACAGCGGCGGCAGGATTAGCCAGAAGACTGTTTACCGGACTTAGCGCAAAAACGGCGGTGCCGGTTGCTGTCCGCTTGATAAAATCCCTGCGGGAAATAGATTTTGTTTTCATATTATTAATTATTTTTAATCCATTTATTGACTTGATATATTTTTTTGTACCACCGCTCGTAGTCCGCTAATTTGAATGGCGGTGTGCCGTTCAAATAGTGGTTGGTGAACTTTTCGTTGCCCAGGGTGTACTCGATAACCCACATCGCATGCTTGCCGCTTTCCGGGATGCTGCCGATTTCGGTCTTTCCGTTGACGGGAATAACAAATTTGCCGGAGAGCAACACCTCTTTCGTGTCCAAATCACGAACGGTTACGGTTCCCTGCTTCTCCTCGCGGGTATCGTTCACGGCTATTACGGGATGCTTGCTTTCGTTGGCATCGCCAATCATCACGCAGGCATTCTGCTGCACCTGCTTGATGTAGTAATAGGCAAGTTTCTTGCTGTTGTAGTAGTCGGTTACGGCATCCGAAATCATGGGCCAGCCGTCGCGCAAGTTCCACCACAGGATGCCTGTTTTCCTGAATTTGTCCATACGCCACAGTTCTACAAAGAACTTCATCGCCTCAGCCTGCACCGACTGTGAAGCAAAGATGAACCGGTCGAGGTCTGTGGGCACGTCGCCAAATACAACCTTGACCTGATTAATCATCAAATCATTGCGGTCGTCGGTACCGTGCGAGTAGAGATGCTCCTTGCTGGCTTTGGTTTGCCACTGGTCGTTCCATTCAAACGTGCCCTTTTTCCACGGATAGACAAAGTCCTTGTCAAACATTTTCTCTAACGTTTCGCGATTGGGGCAACCGTGATAGCCTATCTCGCTTACAAAATGGCATTGCAAATCGGTGTAGAATGGGTCTTTATAATATCCCCGCGGTCCCCATAAATGGTGTTCGGGAAGGAGTTTGCCGTTCCTACCGTTTTTCACAAATTCGGGTGAGTACCACGGCGAACTCGGCAGATAAGAACGTGTGGGGTCCCAGGCAGAGATGGCTTCGGGAATTACGCCCCGGCTGATAAGGTCGCGGTTGGGGTCGCCAAACTTTCCATCATTCTCATTATTGCCCGACCACAATATAAGACCGGGGTGATTTCTCAACTTCAAGACCACCGACCGCACTTCCTCATATATTTTAGCAATAAATTCGGGACTTTGCGGGTAGGCATCGCAAGCCATAGAGAAATCCTGCCACACCATAATGCCGTTCCGGTCGCACAGGTCGAAGAAAGCATGGTCTTCATACACATTGCCGCCCCAGCAGCGAATCATATTGCAATTCAAATCCACTGCCATGTCCATTACGCCGTTTAACAGTGCCGCATCGCGGCTGTGCAGGGCATCGACAGGCACCCAGTTTGTCCCTTTCACAAATATCTTTTCGCCATTCACCTTGAAGCAGAACTCGCCGGGCTTTTCGGGTGTAGTTATTTCGGTGTGCATCAAAGTCATCGTGCGCACGCCAATATTCTTCACGTCCCTTGCCAGCGTTTTGCCCTGTTTATCCACAATGGATACGGAGGCTTCATACAGGGCAGGGTCGCCGTAGCCACGCGGCCACCACAACTCTACGTTCTCCAATGTAAACGAATGTCTGTACATATTGAGGTAAAGTATCTCGGAATGTTGATACACCACTTTCCCATTACGCTTCAAGGTAACAACAGCCTGATGCTTGTCCAATTCCTTGAAGGGCAGCACCAACTGATATTCTACCTTCATTCCGGCTCTTTTTTTAGCGGTATCCGCCCAATTGGTAACCCAAAAAACGTCGGTGAAATAAATAGGATTCATGATTTGCAGCGACACGTCGCGCCACAATCCGGCACTCACCAAACGCGGCAGTATGTCCCACCCGTAGGAGTGGGGTGCTTTACGGAGGTTTGCCCCTTCGCCGTTCACATCCTTACGTCCCAAGCCGTCGCGTAGATTTTCCTGCGAATACAGTACCGCCGAGCGGATAATCACCTGCAATTTATTGTCCTTCTGCCTGTCGAGCAAGTCGGTAACATCGTAGCGATGCTCAATCAGCATATTTTCAGGCGAGGCAAGCAGCTTGCCGTTGAGCCAAATATCCGCCAGACAGTCAATGCCACCGAAGCAGAGCATAACGGTTTGCCCGTCCTCGACCGCCGGCGTGGGAAAAGTGCGCGAATAACACCATTGGTGCCCTTCGTAAGGGCGCATCTCCCACACATTGTTGCCAATCATCGGGTCGTGAATAATGCCCGCAGCCTGCAAATCCAATTCCACATTGCCCGGCACGGTAGCCGGAATGGTTTTGAAAGTTACCTGCTGCATAGCATCGGGTGTGCGCACCGGTTTTCTCGGTTGCTCCCAATAAGACAGTTCCCACTTGCCGTTGAGACTGACGGTGTTTTGTGCAAAGCCTGCAAATATTACCGATGCACAACAGATTGTAAAAAACAGTTTAAAAATTTTCATGACCTTTTGCTTTTATTTAATTTATTTTCCAATTATAAATCAACCTTCGTCTGAACCTTGATTTTCATAAGATTTTCAAGATTTACAGGATTATAATCGTGCTAATCTTGAAAATCTTATTAAAATCAAGGTTCAGACAATTTTTTCCAAAAATGAACCAATATATCGCCGGGAGTAAGGACATGCGACTCACCATCGGCAGCCACTACCGTTCCGTCTTTTTTAATCATCCTTACGGAGGCTTCTGCACTCACTTTCACGACTGCATCTTCGTTGATGTCGTGATTGACTATGACTAAGAAATTGTCTTTTCCCCTTTCCAATAAGGAAATCAGCACTCCGCCTTGGCTCACCTCCACATCTTTGAACACGGCAGGCAGTTGGCTTTTATTGAACTCTTTGCAGCCTCGGGGGACGGTGGCGGTATGCGCTACCCACACCATTTTGCTGCCGAGGAAAACCTTCGACAAGGCTTTGATTTCCGCGTTCATCGCCTTTACTACATCGTAGGTCGGCGTTTTATTGCCTGCAATATCAAGAGGACCGTCGTGATAATCAATGTTTGGTGTCCAATAGGTAAAATATTGAATGTACTGCGCTCCGTAAGCGAGGTCGCTATATACCTGCAAACGCAAGTCGGCAAGTGTGGGAATGGGATAAGACCCATGTGCTGTCGCAAGCGCAAAAGCCCACAAAGGAAGACCTATTTTTTTTGCCGTAGCCGACATAACTTCCAAAAGCGCATAAAAATAAGGGTCTATCGTTCTCGGATTACTATCTTTCTGTCCTATTGGATACTTGTCAAACGACAGGAAGGGAACCGGTACTGTTTCAAGAAACGGTTTGATATAATCATTCCGGTAATTGTCCATCGAAGTCCATTTGTCATAGTAGGGTAACAGATTGATATAACACGGATGTCCGGAGTCGAATGCCTGAATCTCTTTTACCGTGTTGCTCAATCCCGGAAACTCGCTCACTTCTCTCGGTTCATCTATCACAAAATATCCCCACAAGGCGGGATGCGCTTTCAGTTTTGCAATGTCGGCATCCGAAAATTCCTCCAACGCCGTTGGTATTGGTAGTATTACTTTAATCCCTGCTGTGTGTGCGGCATCCAAAACAGAAAAATATTTTTCGGCAGGTAATTTTCCTACGAATGCCCATTCACAGAAAAGGTCGATGGTAAAGCCGGCATCTGCCATATCGCGGTAGTGTTCCACTGTAGTCTGCTTTCTTTGGGAGCCCCATGCCAATATTGGAATTTGCCCTTCCACCTTGTCCGGCTCATCATTCCTTAAATCCGCTTCTTCCAAAATGTTTTCTACGTTTTCGGTTTTTTTTGTGAACTGATTGATTTTTCCGACTTGTATGTTTCTGATTTCTACGTTTTTGATTGGAAGTCGGACATCGCCTTTGAGTTCATAGACGGCATCGGCTTCGGCACAGGTGATATTTTTCAGAAAAACGCCATCAATTCTGGTAATGCGCGTTTCGTAAGTCGGCACAAGGTCTTTCCATTGGTACAGTACATCGGTATCAATTTCAAACACGCGCTGCGTTTTGCCTGCGCTAAGTTTTTCGGCAAAGATATTTTCCACAAAACCGCCGCGACGATGATTGGTTTTGATAAAAACAAAGCGGTGAACGTTTTCTGCCGAACAGTTTGTCATATAGATATTGCGGACGCCGCCCGAAAGTTCGCTGCCAATGCCAAGCAAAGTGTGTCCGTTAATAATTTTGCAGTTGCGCACAACAATATTTTCGACAGGGGTATTGAGCCGCCACGCATCGCGGTTGCGTCCCGATTTGATAACTACCGCATCGTCGCCCTGGTCGAAGAGGCAGTTTTCAACCAAAAAATTGCGCGTCATTTCAAGGTCAATACCATCGTTGTTGTCTCCGTGCGCTTTTACATCGAGGTTTCGCGCAACGCCGCCTTCGCACATATAAATATGTATTGTCCAAAATGGGCTTTCGCGAATCTTAAAACCATCAAGCAAAACGTTTTTGCAGCGATTGAAATGTATCAAATGCGGACGCAAATGATTTTCGCCCACAGCCATTTGCCGCTGCTCGACAGGCACATCGGTTGAAGCCATTTCGTAGAGTTGTTTCAGGGCTTCCAAATGCGCTTTCGGGCGGGCAAACCACGTTTTCCACAAGTCCATTTTCGGTTGCAGCGTTCCCGCACCTGTTATTGCAATGTTTTCGCAATCGAAGGCATAAAGCAGCGGCGAATAATTGTAACATTCCATTCCTTCCCACGAAGTCATTACGGCGGGCAAATAGTCGGCGGGGTTATCTGAAAAAATCAGGACAGCATTTTCCTGCAAATGCAGATTAACATTGCTTTTGAGATGAATTGCACCGGTTTGCCACTCGCCCGCAGGCACAATCACACGCCCGCCGCCCGCGCTGTTGCAGGCAGTAATAGCGGCATTAATGTCGCCGTTATAGTCCGAAATCAGAAAGTCGCGATTGGGGTACGAAAACAGTTTGATTTCAGGCATCGGAAATGGGGCATCGACTTTTATGGTTTCGATTGAAAGAGTGTTTTGCGAAAACACGCAGGTCGCTGACAATAAAATTGTTAATGTTATAAAAATTTTTTTCATTCTATTTATTTTAATATTATTATTTCGTCTTCCAAAAATGAACCAATATATCGCCGGGAGTAAGGGTGTGCGATTCCCCATCAGCATCCACCACCGTTCCGTCTTTTTTAATCATCCTCACGGAGGCTTCCGCACTCACTTTTACGACAGCATCTTCGTTGATGTCGTGATTGACAACGACTAAGAAATTGTCTTTTCCCCTTTCCAATAAGGAAATCAGCACTCCGCCTTGGCTCACCTCCACATCTTTGAACACGGCAGGCAGTTGGCTTTTATTAAACTCTTTGCAGCCTCGGGGGACGGTGGCGGTATGCGCTGTCCACACCATTTTGCTGCCGAGGAAAACTTTCGACAGGGCTTTGATTTCCGCGTTCATCGCCTTTACTACATCGTAGGTCGGCGTTTTTTTATCTTCTATATCAAGAGGAGCATCGTGATGCGGAGACCATGGTGTCCTATAGGTAAAATATTGAATACACTGCGCTCCGTAAGCGAGGTCGCTGTATACCTGCAAACGCAAATCGTCAAGTGTGGGAATGGGATAAGACTCATGTGCTGTCGCAAGCGCAAAAGCCCACAAAGGAAGACCTTTTTCTTTTGCCGCAGCCGACATAACTTCCAAAAGCGCATAAAAATAAGGGTCTATCGTTCTCGGATTGCTATCTTTCTGTCCTATTGGATACTTGTCAAACGACAGGAAGGGAACCGGTACTGTTTCAAGAAACGGTTTGATATAATCATTCAGGTAATCGTTCATCGAAGGCCATTTGGAATAGTAGGGGAACAGATTGATATAAAACGGATGCCCGGAGTCAACTGCCTGAGCCGCTTTTATCTTGTTGCTCAATTCCGGAAACGCGCTCGCGTCCGGTTCATCTTGCACATAATATCCCCACAAGGCGGGATGCGCTTTCAGCTTTTCAATGTCGGCATCCGACAATTCCTTCAACACATTTATTGATACCATTACTTTAATTTCCGTTGCCTGTGCGGTATTCAAGGTGATAAAAACATCATTCGACAGGGAATGACCCGAAAATGCCCAATCCCAAGGAAGATTAATGGTAAAGCCTGCATCTGCCATTTCGCGGTAGCTTTCCTCCGTAGCCAGGCTCGATACACCCTGCCATCCCACTATTGGAATTTGCCCTTCCACCTTGTCCGGCTCATCATTCACTGTGTTGCATCCGGCAAATAGTGCCGATGCACAAAAGATTGTGAAAATTAATTTTGAAATTTTCATAATTTTTTTAAAATGACTATCCGCAATCATACCACTAAATAGCGGCTCCTGCAAGCAATTTTTGGTTTTGTCCTGCAAGGACAGCACTTTATTAACCGTAGGCTTCAGCCTACGGACAGCCCGCCACACACAACCTTCACCCCGCAGGGGTGACACTTGATAGTGCCGTCCCTGCGGGACTATGGAAGAGGAGGGGTGCCTCGCCGTAGGCTGAAGCCTACGGTTAATAAAATGCTGTCCCTGCGGGACAAGGAGTGAAAGCCAAGTGGTATGATTGCGGATAGTCATTTTTTTTATTTAATTATTTTTTATCCATTTATTAATTTGATATATTTTTTTGCTTTTTTTCCCAAGCGTTACCACTTTCCCGTTGTTCTTTTTCTTGCTTGCATCCCAAGTCAGTTCAACCCAATTGCAGTTTCCTTTTTCAAAATCGAAGGTATATCCGTCGTCTTCAAAGAGCAGGGCGGCTTGCGTGGGATTGCCATACACGTGGCAGGTGATGTCGAAAACCGTCTGCGGGGTGATGTATTGCACCGGTTTTGCCAGCGGAAGTATCGTTCCGTCTTTCACAAACAGGGGGATTTCGTCTAATGTCATGCTTATTTCATACGATTTGCCGCCTTCGTATGCCTTGTTGGTATTGAAATCATACCAAACACCTTCGGGGAAATACACCTTGCGCGTGGAAGCACCGTCAAGGAAAGGCGCACACATCAGGTTGTCGCCCATCATATATTGGTCTTCTATTGCCCAGACATCCTCTTCGTCGGGGAAATCCATAATCAGCGAACGAAAGGGCGGGATACCTTCATAATGATATTTCGCAAAAGCGGAATACAGATAGGGTATCAAACTCATGCGCAGTTCTATCCATTTTTTTGCGTATTGCTCCAATTCCTTATAATTAGGCAGCAATTCGTTGTTGTTGTTTTTTTTCGAATTGTACTGAAACCAGGGCGGATTGTTCAAAAACCAGCAATTCACCAGCATGTGCGCCGACATGAGGGTGGTTTGCAATCGGCGGATAAGGTCTGCATCCGAATTGGTGTCGCGCAGTTCGGGCGAGTAGTTCAGCCCTGAAAAGCCTGAATTAAGTATCATCCTGACATAATCCTGATGGGCATACATATCGGTATAAATAGAACTTGAATAGGGTGTAGCAAACATATACGATGCCCGAACATCAATGAACGTGCGCTGATTATTGCGGCGATACATATCAAGCAGCGTTTTCTGATACAGCAGCCCGAACAGTTGCCGGTATTGCTCGCCGTCTATGCCCGATGGGAATTTCGATATATCGGGGAACGTGAGTTCCGAAGCGGCATTCTGAAACGAATTGTCGCATTCGTCTA
>BNTR01000052.1 GCA_025996755.1 Bacteroidia bacterium | reverse complement strand
AAATTCATGAAATCAAAGGTAGACGGGTCATGTTTGACTTTGATTTAGCAGAAGCGTATGGCGTAAAAACAAAGCGATTGAAAGAGCAGGTAAGGCGCAATATCGAACGCTTTCCTGAAGATTTTATGTTTGAACTAACAAAAACAGAATGGTTAGAACTGGTCGCAAATTGCGACCAGTTGCCCGCAAACATAAAGCACAGCACCGTAGCCCCTTTTGTCTTCACACAAGAAGGTATCGCAATGCTATCCGGCATCTTAAATTCTCCGCTTGCTATTCAAATGAATATTTGCATCATGCGAGCTTTTGTAGCCGTGCGCCAATTTTTCTCCTTTCCGCCTGCTGAGCGATTGGCAGTGCTTGAGCACGAAGTCAAAAGGCTTACCGCCAACATCGAAGATGCCTTTGCCGACTACAACGACATCAATGAGGACACACGAATACAGCTCGAGTTAATCAACAAATCGTTGGCAGAATTGCAAGTGCATAAACGCATCACCGCGAAGCCGCATAAGGTGGTTGGATTTACAGCCGACCGCTTTGTGCCAACAACGGATGATGAGGCGTAATGCAAAGCAATGATGCCTTGACACGAGAAAGAGAAATAAAAGCCTTGCTGAAACTTGCAGCAATTCACGACCTCAAGCAACTTGAAATTGTTCCTTATGACGAAGAATCAACAATTCAGGAGAATGGCTCAACTATTCGGATTATCCCTGTTTGGAAATGGCTGCTGCCATAATGTTTATTTCTCAATGCGGAACCAATCCACCTCCACGCGCCCGCCATCGTTGTTTTTCACCGGACGGCTGCAAAACAAGCCCACTTTGGCACCAATCCATTTGCCTTCTTTGGCTGTGAACGGTTTGCCGAATGGGGTATATTTTTGCCCGTCGAGGCTGTAACTGAATGTGCAATTGGCATTGGGTTGTACTTTTACTCGCAAATAAAGCGTGTTGTTGGAAAGATTGACACTTGCATTGACTGTTTCAGAACTGCCTTTTTCGGCTTTCAAACATTCGTTTTGCGAGAGTACTAAGCCGTTTTTCGTGTTTTCCAACGACAGCAGGGCATAATCTAAACCCATTACCACCAATCCTGTACGTTCTCCGGTAATTTTGTTGGACGGAACAAATGTCAGTTTTGTTGTTGCCGTAAAATCTTGCGCCGGAAATTTTTGCAAAAGCAAATTCGGCACGTCCCACAAGCTCTTGTAATTGGCAGAAACCGGAACGGAATACAAATTCAATGTGCCTTTTGCGGGATTAGCGAAATACCACCAATCTTGCGGATTAGCGTGCCATTGCCATTGCAAGCCCAAGTATTTGGACGAAAATTCATCACTTTCTGCCGGGGTTGCTATCGGATAAGTTTTGCCGACATTCGGTTTTTTGTAGGTCAAAACCGGCTCGCCGCAACCGTCGCCATCTTTGTCTTCGCCGATAATCGGAAAGTCGTTTTTCCATTGCATCGGTTGCAAATGTACTACGCGACCGAACGCAAAGCGGTCTTGAAAATGAATAAACCAATCTTCGCCGGTTTTCGTATCCACCCACGCGCCCTGATGCGGTCCGTTGATAGTCGATTTTCCTTGTGCCATAACGATTTTTCGTTCGTAGGGACCAAAGATGTTTTTGGCGCGCAAAGCCACTTGCCAACCGGTGGCCACGCCACCCGCAGGAGCAAAAATATAGTAATAACCGTTGCGTTTATACAATTTCGGACCTTCGATAGTTTCATCCACATCGTGACCGTCATAAACGATAATACTCTGACCAACAGCCTGTTTGCCATCGGGCGTTAAGCGAGTGACTGCCAACAGACTTTTGATTCCGGCGCGACTTCCGGCAAAAGCGTGAACCAAATATGCCTGTCCGTCTTCGTCCCAAAATGGGCAGGCATCAATCAGACCTTTTCCGGCTTTTACCAACGTCAACGGCTCCCACGCACCTGCCGGATTTTTGGTTTTTGTCATAAAAATTCCCTGGTCGGGGTCGCCGTAATAAATATAAAACTCTTTGTTGTGATAGCGGATAGACGGTGCCCAAACGCCATTGCCGTGCTGAGAACGGGCAAAAATCGTATCGGGCGTGAGCGCGGGAATGGCTGCCCCGAGTAACGTCCAATTGACCAAATCCTTGGAATGCAAAATCGGCAATCCGGGTATGCAATTGAAACTGGAAGCAGTCATATAGTAGTCATCCCCCACCCGGCACACATCGGGGTCGGAATAATCCGCATTGATAATCGGATTTTTATACTTTCCGTTTCCCAAATCCGATACCCACACTTTGGAAACGTATAAATTATTTTCTTTTAATAAAGAAGTCAGTCCTTCTACTTTTTGTTTTTGAATATCAGCAACAAAAAGCGATGCTGCGTGACGTGCTCCTGCCTCTACATAATGCGTATTGTCCGTCAAGCCATTAGGAAAATTGCGATTGGCTTTTTTCGGAATGTGCATAAAAAACTTTTTGGAAGCCTCATCGCCCACTTCATTTATCCACGCACGTGTCAATTCGGTCATATCCACCAACGTTACCTTCTTTTCTTTAGCTACATCACACACGATGCTCGGATAAACGCCGTGAATATCGTCCACAATTTTGCCGGTTTCGCCGAATTTGCGGCGCACTACCGGCGTTGCCAAAATAGGATTTCCGCCTTTGGCTTTTACTTCATCGACAAAACGAATCAAGTTTTTGCGATAGTCCTCCGGCGAGGTATAACGCTCTGTTTTCTCAACCGATTGGTCGTTGTGTCCAAATTGGATAACCACATAATCGCCTTTTTGCACCTTGGAAATGAGTTTATCCCACAAGCCTTCGGCAATAAACGAGCGCGTGCTCCGTCCGTTTCTGGCGTAATTTTCTATCACTATTTGGTCGGTAAAAAATTCGGGCAACAGCATTCCCCAACCTCTTTCCGGAAAAAATTCCGGACTGATTTCGCCGGTTACGGAGTCGGTCACGTTGCGATAGACATCTTTGTTTGCCATCGTGGAATCGCCTGCCATAAATAGATGGACGAGGCGTTTTTCGCCTGTTGCGAACGATGCGAGAACAAAAGCAAGCAACAGCAATGCTACTATGGGATTATTCACTTTTCTCATTTCTCGACTTTCTCTGTTTTAACATTATTCAAAAAATTATTTCCCCAAACGATTTTGCTGTTCGTCGTTTTCAAGAAAACATCGGTTGGGACGAGTTGAAACGAGTTGTTAATCAACACATTATCGACCTTTTCCAATTCTATGACCGCTTGATTGGGCAGCGGTGCTTTGGTGCGTACATTGTCTAAAACGATGTCTTGACAATTTTTCATCGCAAGGCTTGCGCCTTGTGTCACGGCAAAATCCACGTTGTGAAATTGGATGTTTTTGGCTGTTTCAGCCGTAAAACCGGTTTGCGCCTCTATGTTGATGTTGGAAAATGAGATATTTTCAATCGGCATTTCTTCAATACCGGTGATGTAGCCCACTTTTTTGACGTTATAGCCGGTCACGTTGCTGATATGCACATTGCGAAACACAGGGGTGCGTTCTGAAACCGGCTCCTGTTTGGAATCACGGTCGTAAAACAAATCGAAAATAAACGCATTCTTTTGAATGTCGTCCATCACGATATTGTCCACCCTGATTTCTTCCACCACGCCGCCGCGACCGCGGGAGGCTTTCAGGCGAATGCCCGCATCGGTGCCGTTGAATACGCAGTTCGATATGGTCACTTTTCGCACGCCGCCCGACATTTCGCTGCCAATGACCACGCCGCCGTGTCCTGCAAGCATCACGCAATTGGTGACGGTGATGTTCTCGCACGGTTTGCCGTAGCTGCGCCCATCGGCATCGCGTCCGGATTTGATGGTCACGCAATCGTCGCCCACGTTGATGAAGCAATCGGAAATGCGCACATTGCTGCACGACGAGGGGTTGATGCCGTCGGTGTTCGGACCGTCCTCCGGATTTTTAATTGTTACGCCGTGCACCTGTATATTGTTGCAACCCTCAGGATTGATTGTCCAAAACGGCGAATTGTGTATCGTAATCCCCTCTATGACAATGTTTTGACATTCCAAAAACTGGATGAATGGCGGGCGGAAAAACCGGCGTTTCAGGGAATTTTTGTAATAATCCGAAACCGTTATATTCGGATTGGCTTTTACCCACAATTGTTGCAATTCGTTAGGATTGGCAATATCGCCGTTTTTCCGGATTTCTCCAGTAATTCTACGTTGCTCCTCCCACCATTTTTTTCCTTGCCCTTCGAGCGTTCCCCGTCCGGTAATCGTAAGATTTTCAGCATTTTGCGCATTAATCAGCGGCGCAAAGGCATTCATAAAAACACCCTCCCAGCGCACTTTCATAAGCGGCAAATAGTCGTTGAAATCATCGGAAAATCGCAACACCGCACCCGATTCGATGTTCAGCGTGATATTGCTTTCCAAATGGATAGGACCGGTAAGATACACTCCGGCAGGAAAATAGAGCGTTCCGCCGCCCTCTTTCGCCGCCTTCTGAACGGTTTTGTTGATTAACTCCGTGCATTTTTTCTTGCCGCTCACGTCGGCACCCAACTCCTGCAAGTTGTAGGTTTTTGCGGATAGCGACGATGCACAGCCCAAGCCCATCAGCACACATACACATTTTTTTAAATTCTTCATTTTATTCAATTTAATTTTATTTAATTTGCCAATTATCGCACCCTTTCATCACCTTTTCGAGCGTGTAGGCAGCCGCTTCTTTTGCCGTCAATACCTTTGCCCATCTCACGCGCTGATTTGTTGCCGCACCTTTCCCTGAATTGTTGTACTCCATATAGCGCGCTGTTTTTTCGTTTTCCTCGTTGCGCCAATTGTCCCACCCTTTTGGGTTGATGTTTTCCGGCAATTGGCAATTCATAAACAACGTCATAGCACACGGTCGCCACGGGCGACCCAGATACATACTTGACACATTTTCAGCCAATGAGATATTGCAACGGTTGAAAATATAGCCAAACGCGATGGTTGCAGGCGTACTTGCCGCCGTGATGTACGAATTTTTCTTGCAAAAAATCTCGCATTGCTCAAACCAGCAGGTAGAAGGTCCAAAGATAAAATCGGTAGTCCCCTCAATATAACAACTCTCAAAATAGTGTCGGCAATTTTCGCGTCCGGTATAAATCGTGTCCTGATTGCCCAGGAGCCGACAATTGCGAATGATGATGCGGTCGCCCTCGAGATGCAGGGCAACGGCTTGTCCCAACTGTTCGGCATTGTTTTCGATGGTCAAATTTTCAATCGTAATGTCGTTGCCGCGCACCAAAAACGTGTAGGTGCGAAACGTGCCCATTTTGTTGATATTCGCGTGGTCGTCGTAAGTAATAATCGTTTTATCGCGGCTTTCACCGATGAGCCGCACATTACAAACGTGGGTCGGCAGTTCAATTTTTTCTTTATACACACCGTTGCGAATAAAAATCGTGACCGTTCCCTTCGGGTCGAATGCGCGAACCGAATCTATTGCTGCCTGCACCGTGCGAAAATGTCCGCGTCCGGCGCGGTCAACGACAATGGCGTTTAATTCGGGCCATCCACCGACTTGTGTTTGCGAATCTATCAGTCCCTTATCGCCGTAAGTAAATGTGCCGTTGCGCACTTCATTCACTATTCGAGCATCGACCGCATCGCGTACCAAACTCGCACCTGCGTCTTTCAATACAGCCTCATAAGCCTGCTGAGCAGTATGTTGAGTTGTTATTTCGTATTCAAACGGCTGATTGACGCGAACACGCTGTTTCAACGAATCTTCCACGACAGGGAGTGCAGAACTCTTATTCAGATTTTTGTTGTCGGTAGTCGTGTAGTCCACGCCTTCCCAATTGTCGGCAGTTACTGCGGCGTTGCCTTCCATAATGTTGCCGGTGATGTAAAATTGTCCAAAATCGTGAAACCCATATCTATCTTCGCTCTGCCAGGCTTCTAAGATACGATTCTTGACCTTTTCTCGTGTGGCAGGACCGGGTTTGTAATAATTATTGACCAAGTTATAATGCCCGTTTTCGCCGGCATAACTGCTGTTGTGCCCCCAATTGTAAATCACATTGTTGCGAAAATCGACTATCTCCAACTCTTTGGTCGCTTCGTGGTAGCGTGCGCCGCAAAAACGCGGGTTACGACTGCTGTGATGCGCCAGCAAATTGTGATGAAACGAGGCTTTCATTCCGCCCCAAATACCTCCATAACCGTGTGCGCCTTTGGTATGCACACTGTTGTTCAAGCTCTCGGAGAGGATACACCACTGCAACGTAAAATTCGTATTATCATAAAACGAACCGCACTCATCGGTGCTCCAACTCATGGAACAATGGTCGATGATGATGTCTTTTTGACGGCTACCTTTCAAAGCATCGTCCTCTGCATGTCCCGCATCGCCCATCCGAAAGCGCATATACCTAATAATCACATTATTGGCACTGATGATGACAGGGAAATTAGCAATACAGATTCCACCGTTGGGAGCCGATTGTCCATCCATAGTAATGCTGTCGTTATTAATCGTCAAGTCGGAAGCCAAAAATATCGTTCCTGATACACGAAAAACAATTATTCGGGGACCTTTTGCTTTAATCGCTTTGCGCAAACTGCCTTCGCCATCGTCGTTGAGGTTATCAACATACAACACTTTCCCGCCGCGACCGCCGGAGGTGTATTGTCCGAAACCTTCAGCACCGGGGAAAGCTAACGGCAGCGTTGTCGTTTGTCCCTGTGCAACAGTCAAAAAAGAAAGCAAAACTGTAAAAAGAAACCCTATTGTTCTCATATTTTTATTATTTCTTTAATAAATTAAACAATAATTGTAGCCCCACCACATTTGCCGGATTGTCGGAAGTGGGGTTGAACGTTCCCATTGCTTCATTCATACCGTCTATATCCACGGCTTCATTCGTTTTCTTTGCCGTTTTCAGGCAAGCCGGAATATCCAAAGTCGTCAGAATGATTTTGCCACGCCCTACGGGAATGATACTCAATGCCGAATAGACTTCTTTCCTGTGGTCGGAAACACAACCGACAAGAGTTTCGCCGCTACCTACACGCAATCCTATGCGGCGGCGGTTGTAGGCAGAAAAACATTGGTATTCCCAATTGAAAGCGCAATCGGCGGGAAGCCCATCAAAAATGGCGTGCTTGCGATTAAAGAAATTGCCTCCGTACCACGAGCGTCCCAGTTCTTTATAGCCTCTATAATCAAGCACCTCTTTGTCGGCAAGAAATTCTGCCCACCGTACCGGATTATCCACCACAACCAACGAGCCGCCTTTTTGCACCCATTCTATAATATCGCTCATCCCGCTACCCCATTGTTGCGGCTCAAAAGCACCAACCAACAAGAGATTTCCCTGCGGATTGCCGTGTTTATATTCTTTTATATTTAATCCGGAACGGCGCATAAACTTGGTCAATACACCTGTGGTATCTGCTACGAGCATTTTTTCGGGCATACCGCTTTGGTCTAATTTTACGGCAAAAAGTCGGTCATCGCCTTTCGCCACCGGTTGTTTGCCTGAAAAAAGAGTAGCCTCAACGGTCGCATAACCGACACTTGTAGCCGGCAATTTCCATCCGGTCAATAGATTTTCGCCATAAACCGCTCCACCACTTACTTTCACTTTTTTTGATACGGTGGACAACGCATTCCCTTTTTCATCCTTTGCCGCAAGCGTCAAGAGGTAGTTGCCTTGTAGATTTTTTTCATTGACAATATACACATCCACTGTGGTGGTATCGCCTACCGCCAGCACTTTCCGGTTCATTTTCACGCTGAGGAAAAGCGGCTGATTGTAGCGGGCAATCAAATCGGGGTCGCCTTTGTGATTCCGATAATTATCCACTATGCCCGAATGATTTTCCAATTTCATCGATTCCCAACCATTGACTGCATAACCGTCTATCGTGTTGTTGATGCGGATATTTTCAATGATTCTTCCCTGATAATAATAGGCTACATTGCCCATTGCCACAGTCAGGGCATCGACAGACGGAAAGGCTTTATCAAACCCCTGTTCTTTTAAAAACCGGTTATAGGCATCGTACCAACCCAAATAGTCGGCAGCTTCCCAACCGTTCCTTTTATTTCCTTGCAAAATAGCTTCGCGAATTTTTTCCAAACGGGGCGGCGTGCCTATCGCGCCTTCTTCTCCCCAATAGATAATTTCCGATTTATTCGCGGTATATCGCAAATAATCCGTTGGATTGTGATAGAGAGCGTCGTGATAAACACCCGGACCGCCTGCGTGGTGGCGGTCGTACCAGCCAATGTCGTAAAAAGTGGTATCATAAGGGGCTAAGTGCAATTTGAAGCGTGTGCTGTGTTGCCCTTCCGGATTTTCGCCATTGCTCGAATTATAATTAATCTGACGAGTGGGGTCTAATTCGTGCGCCATACGCATTTCGCGGTAATCTGTGGCTTGCGGCGGTGCGCTGCGTTCGTTGTGCAGATTGTAAATGACCAAACTCGGATGATTGCGGTCGCGAACTATCATCCGCGCTAATTTCTCGTCACGATAGGCTAAATAAAAATTGGTTTGCAGGCTATTATCATCAAATTTGTTGGCAGAATATTGATTGCCTCCGGGTTCTTCCCAAATCAGCAAACCCAACTCATCGGCATAATCCAGCACATTTGTTTGCCCGATGGCGCGATGAAAACTCAACATATTCAGTCCGAGGCGTTTAGCGGCTAACACTTGCTTGCGAGCATATTCATCCGTGGGCGTAATCCCGTTATCTGACCAATAGCCCCACGAGATAGCACTGCGCAGCACGATGCGTTTGCCGTTCAGATAAAACTGCCGGTCGCCGTTTACCGTTCGCACTTCAAACCAGCGAAAACCGAAACGTTCGCTCACGTTATCGTCTGCCAATGCGACGCGGAGTGTATAAAGATTGGGGGCATCCACGCTCCAGAGATGCGCCTCGGGGACGGTGATAGCATACGACAATTTCGTTTTCCCTTCGGGAATGGCTTTGATGACCGATTCTTTCGTATAGACTCTCCGTCCGGTGCTGTATTCGGAAATTTCCAAGCGTAGTTTTTTATCTTTGGCAATACTTCCGGTGAGATTACTTGCGGTCAGTTCAACGTCTATCTTTTTGGGATTGGGACCGTTTTTGATGAACACATTATCTATATGCAATTTTTCGGTTGCCTGCAAAACAACGTTTCCGGTAATTCCGCCGAATCCGTGCGTAGGATTGGTATCATATTCCCCCCAAGTATATACCTGTGAGTCTTTCCAATTGAAATTGCCGTTGGGGTCGGTGATGCGGAAGGCTATTTCGTTTTCGCTGCCAACCACTAAATAGTTGGTAAGGTCAATATCAAAATTGGTGGAATTGACCAAATCATATCCGGCTAATTTTCTATTGACAAATATCTCCGCGCGGAAACGGACAGTGCCCACTTTTAGGATAAGCTGCTTCCCTTCCCATTCGCGAGGAATAGTTATTTTAGTGGTAAACCAAGAAACGCCGATATAATTACCGGTTACACCGAAAGTTTGTCCGTTCCATCCCCAAAGATATTCTTCCACAGTGGCGGGAATAGACACACCGGATGTATCGGGATGAGTAAAAACAGCATCCCAACCTTGTGTCGGAGGATTAACAGGCAACGCAGTAATATCCACCGGAGGAAGATATAAGACATCGCTTTCCCACTTGGCAGCAGGGTCGAGGGTTATATTCCACGACGATTGCGACAAATCAACAATCATAGATTGTTCCTGTGCAGCAAGATTGCCGCACAGGAACACTATTGACCATATTAACAGTTTTTTTTTCATCTCCACCATCTTGGGTCGCCCACTTTGTTTATAAGATTTGCGTCTGTCACCTTGAAGTTCAGATTTTCAGGGTTGGCAAAAACGCCGATAGTTGCTGCACTCAGGGGGGTCAAATCAATCGGACTTTCCGGCTCGCCGGTGGTGGCATTTAGTGTCCATGCCATATCGTTGGCGCGAAAGTTGTTGTCGATGTTGATGTTCGCCGCCGCACTTCTCATACCACGAATGGTTGTGCCGCCTGCGCCGACGATGCAGTTTTTAATAGTAACCCCGCCCGGAAGCGTTTGATTGTTGTAATCGACTATGTAATTGCCTGTCCCTTTGGGAGAGTAGCAAATCGTCAGATTTTCCAACGTAAGCGAATTTTGCCGGTCAACCGGTACCGCTTTTGCGCCTATAAAGATTTTTTCGGCATAAGCAATGGTCGAATTTTTAGCGACAACATTTTTGAAATAGGCTTTTTCATTGTCGGCGTTGGTAACGCCATAACCACCGATAGAATCGATGAAGCAATTATCAATGACGATGGAGTCAATTTCAACCGCCGATTGAGCGCGGAATAGCCCACGTTTGTATCGAATATCGCAACCTAAGAGACTCAATTTGCCAATCCGGGCACCTTCATTCGTGCCTCTGACATCAAGTGCATATTTACCTCCGAAGTTTCCCGATTCTTTCGGGGCACTCGGATGGTCGGTAAAAATAATGTTATCGATGATAATAAATCCAATATTGGCATCCGGTTTAATTCCAATACCGCCGTTGTGTTCGATAATAGCATTCCCCGAAAAATTTAAGCCGGTTACAAGATTGAAACTTGTGGACAGGTTCACTGTTTCGATGCCATAATGTATTCCTCCTTCCAATATAACCGTAAATCCATTCGGATATTGCGTTGCCAATTCGTCGATATACGTTTGAGTGAGTTTGGAATAGGCATCCGTGGGACTCAGCCCGCGGAGGTCGACAATAGCACCGTAAAACACTTGGGCGGCAACGGTTTTGTAATCCATTTCGCCGACATATTCTTCTCCCTGATAGGCATGTACGGTATAAGTTGTGGCAGGTTCCAAGTCCGTGATGAGAACCGTTTTTTCAGCATTGTCTTCCGTTGTCAAATCAATGGTTTTTACATGGTCTTTGCCCTGATATACTTGCAAATTATCGTAAACTGCTTCCGTCCATTTTACTTTGATTTTTGTGTCTATACAGTCGCTCGATGCCGGCGACAGGAGTTTGGTCGGCAATTTTAGCGTTTTCACAGGGTAAGTCGCCACATTGGATTTGATGCCGCCGTTCCCTATTCCCTGTATCCGGATATAATATTGCGTATTATACCACAAGTTTTCAAATGTGTATTCGGTATCTTGCTCCTCATTGATAGACACATTCGCCAAAATGTTCACAAATGCCTCGTCCTCAGCCAGTTGCAGATTATACGACAGTGTTCCCGCATAGCGGTCCCATGTTGCTTTAATCCATGTGCCGCCAATGTCCTCCGCCACTATGGGCGTAAACAGGCGCGGGGCTGTTCCCAAGTCATTATCATCACATGCCGCAAAAATCGGCATCAGTCCGATTGCCAAGAGCAATCCTTTTATTTTCAGTTTCATAGACTTTATTTTTTAATTTGTTATTTTTTAATTAGTAAACACATGACCGTAGCCATCGTTGTTCAATACTGTACTTGAACTCAGCGTACTGGTACCTATGGGCAACAAATACGGCACTGCCGAGTTGCCGGTTTCATCCTTGTAGCCACGCCACGACCATTGTGTATAGTCGGCAGGCTCAGCGGTAGTTTCTTTGTACAACGTTTTTGTCCAATCCTTTTTTGCGTAACTGTCTGCTCCGTTCACATAGCCGTTGGCATCGCTTTCTGTGATAGCGGTTCCTCCCGAAGGGTCTGTGATTTTCTTATCCGGGGCATTAACAAACTCAACGGTTCCACCCATTCTTTTGTAATAAATAACGTCTGCCAAATTTGCATATTTGCTTACTTCGGGGTCGGATATATTCAACCCATAAGCGGCTTTTCCCATATTATTGATGATGCGTTTGGTTTCTACTATCTTTTTGCCGTAGATATTCCAGCGAACCAGGTCGAATTTACGCAGACATTCGCCGCCAAATTCCCAAGCGCGTTCATCCACAATAGCGTTGAAGAAATCCGCTTTCGATGTCAGTGCATTTACATACGCATCTACTTTGGTGCTATGGTCGGCAGCATTGAATGCCCGTTGGCGTACGGTTTTCAGCATATCTTTCGCCAAAGCGGTCGGACCGCCGGTGATTTCGTTGTCGGCTTCAGCCAGCATCAACAATATATCCGAATAGCGCATAAGCGGCCAGTTGATGCCGGTGGACTTGGACGAACCGTCGGCTTGGTCGTTTTTCATCCACAGGCGATTCCATTTGCCGACGGATAATGTGCGCGGGTCACTAACCCGTTGTTCCATATCGCTGACGTATGAAATTTTTGAGCAGGTAACGTCCCTGCGAATGTCTTTCGGGTCAAAAGAATAATAATAGGGAGGAGCGAAGAGCACTTGAATAGTAGTGGTGCCTTTCGTGCCGCCGAGTACCGGAACGCCGATTGTCCAACCCACATCGCCGCGACTATTGGTGGTTCCCGTTCCGAAAGCCACTTCATACAATACTTCACCATTGGAGTTAATCACCTGTTCACACTCATCGCGAAAGATTTTTGCAAAATCGCTCGCCAGTGTTTTGGGACGTTCGGCAATCAACTTTTGACAATACACTTTCGCCAATTCGTAATATTCCGTCGAAGTGCGGGCTGTTTTCGTTTGTCCGCCAATCGTATAAGTAACCGCCAAATCTTCGTTGGTTGCCACATTCAGATACTCATCGGCACGTTTCATGACTCCTTCTTTCGTCATACCGTAGCCTGCACGGAACAACGACAAGCGCGCAATCATGCCCAAAGCAAAGTCCCGATTCATCCGTTCCACACCATCGGCAAACTCATCCATATAATACATATCGGCTTCGCTATTGACCAAGTCCTGTATCATACCGCTATAAATAATGTTTTTGTCGGTTTTCGGACGGTCGAGTTCCTGTCCGTATTTCGCGGCTTCGCGAAAATAGGGCACATCGCCCCAAAAGTTGCAAAGGAGGAAATAACGGTAGGCACGCAGGCAATAAGCCTCGGCAATCATCATTTTCATATCGGGGTGAGCCTTTGCATCACTTGCCAACATGCCTTCGATACATTGATTAGCACGGTCGATAGCCAGATAATTGTTTTGCCACCGCTGGTCCATCTCACCCCAAGTTGTCAATATACCACCTTGTAGCGACCATATCGTTCGTCTGTCGGAGCCGGGGTTAGCATCCGGCTGGGAGGCTTCCACATCTGTGTTCTGCATCCAAACATTCGACATACGGGACGTGTAGTCATCGGTAGCAAACAGCGCATAAACGCCCAACAACGCTTTTTTCGCATCATCGGTATTTGAAAACACATAATCGGGATAAAACGATGATGGTGCTTCAGGGGCTAAAAAATCCTCGCACGCACTTGTCAATAAGGCTGCGGCGGATAAAAGCAATATGTTTTTTTTAATTTTCATACGTTTATTTTTCATATTTTTAATTTTTTAAGATGAAACATTAGAAAGTGATATTTAAGCCGAGTGTATAGGAGAAACTTTTCGGATAGCCCGAATAGTCCAACCCGGGAATCAGCTGTTTGGACGCTGAATTACGTCCGGAAGAACTGACTTCGGGGTCATAGCCCGAATAATTCGTCCACACATACACATTGTTCAACGTGCAATAGGCGCGAAGACGTTGGCAAGCAAACTTTTGAGAGATACTCTTGGGGAGGGTATATCCCAGCGTCACGTTCTGCAAACGCAGGAACGAACCGTCTTCAATTGCCCACGAGTGTATCACGGCACGTTGCGCACTGAACGAAAGCGGCGACCAGTATTCTTTGGCATTAGCCCCTTCGTTCATAGCGGCAAGTTGTGCCAAGTCGGTTACGAGCGACCCATCTGCAACATTTATGTACGAATAGCGATTATTGCTGTTCATAAATGCCAACATATTTGGATTGTTGGTGCGGTATTGCTGCGATGAGGCTATTTTGTTGGCATTGTAGATATTGTTTCCAACCACATAAGAGAAGTTCAACATATAATCGAAATCCTTTAAGAATGTGCCGTTGAAGCCAAACCCACCGGTGAAATCGGGATTGGCGTCACCAATAACCGTGCGGTCATAATCATCTACAACTCCGTCGGGCACACCATTGGGACCGCTTATATCCTTGAACTTGATGGCTCCCGGACGAATACCGATTCTGCCACTGACCAAAGTCGTCGTTGGTACACCCTCTTTCGGCACATATTTTTTAGCATCGGCATCGTAGCTTGCGAAATCGTCTGTGGTATAATAACCATCGGTTTGCCATCCGTAAATCTTGCCGAGCGGTTGTCCAACGCGCACTTCATATTCGTTATATCCCTGCAAGTCGGTGCTTGCCCAGCCGGTGTTGGACAATAAAAAGTTGCCGTCGCTATCCAAAGCGTCCACATTCGATTTGTTAAAACCAATATTGAAGTTGGCTCCCAGCGTAAAGTCTTTGCTCTCAACAACGAAAGCATCCAAAGTTAATTCAACCCCTCGGTTGGTCGTTTGTCCGATGTTTTTCATCATACTGCTGTAACCCGGAGCCGTAATTTTGACATCAAGCAGCAAGTCTTTGGAAGTATTCCAATAATATTCCAATGTACCTGAAAGTCGTTGCTTGAATAATCCGAAATCCAAACCAATATTTCGGGTAACCATTGATTCCCAGCGAATATCGGGATTTGGAAGCTGACTGTTGCGTGCCTGATAATAATTATTGGATTTATCACCTAAGGCATAAGTACCGGTGGAGTTTATTCTATAATCCAATTTGTATAATCCCGAAACGATACGGTTGTTACCTGCTTCACCGTAGCTGGCGCGCAGTTTCAAGTTTGACAGCACGTCTTGAGTGCCCGCCATAAACGATTCTTCACTGACACGCCAAGCCAAAGCCGCCGAAGGGAAGTATCCCCATTGATTGCCGGGTTTGAATTTGGAGGAACCATCGGCACGAAACGTAACGGTTGCCAAATAGCGGTCGTTAAGATTGTAGCCGGCACGTCCGAAGTATGACGCCATGTGGTGAGGCTCTGATTCACTGCTACTCACCTCCGAGCCGCCATCACCCAATCCGATGTTCGCAAATATCTTTTCGGGCGAAAGGTCTTCATTGAATCCTTTCACGGTCATTGCATTCTGGTTGCTGCCTGTTGTGGTAACTTCCTGCCCTGCCATAAGGTCTATTTTGTGGCTATCGGCAAGTTTAAAGCCATACGACAATATATTGGCTACACGCATCCTTTGTGTGTTTTCTTTAGTCCAACTCACCAAAGGCTTGCCGCCGTTATTGGCAGCGTCCACTGTGGTAGCACCTTTATAGCTTTGATTTTCATTAAAGCCGTAAGTGTAGCCGCCCTCCAGTCGATAGTTGAGACCTTTAATAATATCCCACTTCAAAGCCGCATTGTAACTGAATGTGCGGGCTTTTCTATGCCGCCAGTATTGATAGGCACGGTCTGCAAGCGACATATTGTCTTTTATCCATTGGTCGCGTTCGTCTTCCGGCATCAAGTTGAGGTCCACCTTAACAAAATCCTCCAGCCCTTTGACCGGACCACGCGTAACGGCTTCAAACGTTCTCACCTTGTCGGTGCCTCCGGCTGAACCATCGCCGCTTGTTTCCGTATCGGTGGTGCGGGCATCAAACTGAAAATGCAGGTTTTTGGCGATTTCCTGGTCTAATTTGAAACTCAAATTGGTACGGCTGAAATCGGTATAGGGCATCAAACCACCATCGCTGTTGTAGGTGCCGCTAATCAGGTATTTTGTTTTGTCCGTACCACCTGCAATGCTGACATTATGCTGATGTGAAATCACATCGCTGCCAAACATATCGTCCTGCCAATCAATGCCTTTCTGGTATTTATACAAATCCATATCCTCATAGATTCCAAATTTGGAATGAAAATTTTTGAGGTCGGATTCGCCGCCGATAGCGGCGATTTCGTAGTTCCAGAACACATATTCGTAGGGGTCTAATACGTCCAGATGTTTTGCCAACTGCTTGGATTGCATATAACCGTTGTACGACACCTGCGTTTTGCCGGCTTGCGCCCGCTTGGTCGTAACCAATACCACCCCGTTGGCACCCTGCGCTCCGTAGATAGCAGTAGAGGAGGCATCCTTCAAAATAGTGATGTCGGCAATATCCCCCGCAGGGATGTCGCTCAAACTGCCCACCGGAAATCCATCCACAATGTAGAGCGGCGAATTATCGCCGGTAATGGAGCCGCCACCACGCACGCGAATGATTATTTCCGCATCGGGAGAGCCATCGGTGGCTGTAACCCGCACACCGGCTAAACGACCTGCCATGGCTTCCATCGGATTTGCAACCGGCACTTGCGACAGCACATCGCCTTTGAGCATGGATACAGCACCCGTCAAGTCTTTTTTTCGGACACTTCCATAGCCGATGACCACCAGTTCGTCCAACGTGCCGGCTTCCTCCGACAAGGTAACATTGATTGTTGTTTGCCCGTTTACGGGCACTTCTTGGGTTGAATAACCCAGATACGCCACCGTGATGGTGGCACTCGGCGATACTCGGAGCGAGTATTTTCCGTCCACATCGGT
>BNTR01000051.1 GCA_025996755.1 Bacteroidia bacterium | reverse complement strand
CTCTTTTTCGGTAAATTCGATGAAGCAAGTGACGTAATTTGGACCTCCGGCTTTGATGCCGCCGCCAAAAGCCGAGCGTTTCATCCCTCCGAAGGGCTGACGGCGCACGATGGCACCCGTGATGCCGCGGTTGATATACAGGTTGCCGGCTTCGATGGTGTTTTTCCACAGCGTCTGTTCGGCTTCGTTGAGGCTCTGCAAACCGGCTGTGAGACCGTATTCTGACGAGTTGGCATACTCTATTCCCTGCGCCAAATCGTTGATGCACACCACCGAGAGGAGTGGCGCAAACAGCTCATTTGTAAAGGTATAACTGCCCGGCTTCACGTTCCATTTCACCGTCGGCTTGAGGATGTATCGCTCACTATCGACAAATTCGGGTGCCACCAGCCACTCTTCGCCCGCCTCCAAATGCTCAATGGCGTGGTGCAACTTCTCATTTTTGTTGTCAATCATCGGACCCACCACGTTCATTGTGTCCCACGGACTGCCTGTGCGCATACTTTGCACGGCATCTTTGAGTTTTGCCTTGAACGTTTCGTCGTTGAACGCTTTTTTATCCAGCAGCAGCAGCGAGCAGGCGGAACATTTCTGTCCGGCATTGCTAAACGCCGACGACACGATATTTAATATCGCGTGGTCTTGGTCGGCATTGGCGGTTACGATAATGGCATTTTTGCCGCCCGTTTCTGCCGAAAGCGGCGTGCGCGGACTTTTTCCCAAGAGGCGGAAAGCCGTGTCGGTGCCCCCTGTGAGGATGACGTGCTTGATGGAGGGGTGCGCCGTGAGTTCGCCGAGCGCGGTGCGGTCGGCGGGGCAAACCAATTGCAGCGCGTCTTTGGGGATGCCCGCCTCCCAGAAGCATTGCACAAACTCCCACGCGATGGGCAATGCCACCGTCGCGGGCTTCAAAATGACCGTGTTGCCGCCCGCCAAAGCAGCCACCACGCCGCCCACAGGAATCGCCAGCGGGAAATTCCAAGGCGGAATCACGAGCACAATGCCCTTTGGAGTGTGCGTAACAGTATCTAATTGGTCAATCTCTTGCATTGAGAGGGGATAGAACCGCGCGAAGTCGATGGCTTCGGACACCTCCACGTCGCCTTCGGGGAACGTCTTGCCGGTGGTTGCCGCCATACAGCCAATCAAATCGCCGCGCTTCGCGCTGAGGTTTTCTGCCACCTGATGCAGGAGTTTTTTGCGCTCCGCCACTGTTGTTTTTCGCCATCCGGAGGCATCTTTTTCTGCCGCTGCAATAGCCTCCGTCACCTCTTCGGGCGTGGCTTTGTGCGCTTCGCGGTCGATTTTGACTGCCTCCCATTTCTTCAACACGTCCAATGCCCATTGGCGATTGGGGGCTAAGTCTAAATCCGTATCCGGCTCATTTGCAAAGACATCTGTATTCTGTGGCGGCACGGGTGCTTTCGTCCGGTCTTGTGTGCGGTAGGGGGTTGTGTTCACGGTGTCTTTCTGTTCGTAGGCTTCGAGAAACTGCTTTGCCAAAAAATTCCATTGGGGGCTGTCCAATTTCAGATTGAAGGTGTAACTCAAGAAATTTTCTTTGCCGGTGTTTTCGTCCAAGCGGCGCACGAGGTAAGAAATCGCGTTGAGGAAGTGATTAGCCTTCACCACGGGCGTGTAGAGGATGATTTGCTTTTCCAACTTGCGCATCACGCGCGGCAGATTGTTTGCCATCCCTTCGAGCATCTCAAAGGTCACATCGTCGGTTACGCCGTTTTTCTCCGCCAAAAGATGGGCGTAGGCAATCGTGAAATAGTTGTGCGAAGCCACGCCCACGCGCACCGCCTTGGTGTTTTCCGGCAGCAACGCCTTGTCCAAAATGTGCATATAATTGGCATCTACCTCCACTTTGCTGCGTTGCACGGGGTTTTCCCAGCCGCGCATCGACGACACAATGCTCTCCATTTGCAGGTTTGCGCCCTTCACCAAGCGCATCTTAATCGGTGCGCCCCCCTCACTCACGCGCTTGCGGGCAAACGTCAGCAGGCGGTCTTGAAAATGGGAAGCATCCGGCAAATATGCCTGCACGACTATTCCTGCCGTATAATTCTTAAATTCGGGACGGCTCAGCACGTCTATAAACACTTCGAGCGTGAGTTCGGCATCCTTATACTCCTCCATATCCAGATTGACAAACTTGGGCGCACTCTTGCCCGAAGCATCCGTGTAGGGGTTGGCAATCGCCTCACGATAGATATTCGCCACGAGGTCGCACAATTCTTTCCTGTTCTGCGCATAACTCAAAGCGTGAATTTGCGCATAAATGCCTGACAGTTTGATAGATATGTAATTGATGTCCGGCTCTTTCAGGGCTTCCAGATAGTGCAGATAGCGGTGTTCGGCTTCCCTGTCGCCCAGCACCACCTCGCCGAGCAGATTCACATTCTGCCCGATTTGGCTTTGCCACCGTCCCGCAAGGTGCTTGGTGAGTTTCGGACGCTCTTCGGAAATGATAATCTTGTTCGTTTCCTTGCGCAACTTGCTCTTAAAAATGGGCATCGCGATGGGCGGAAACAAAAATCCCCCCATCATATACAGCCGGATGAGCAGCCTGTCGAACGGCGAAAAGAAGTCGGGAATGCCGTACTCCTTGATAAGTTGCCGAACGCGCCGATTAAGCTGTCCGTTGTCCCTGATTTGGGACGACTCGTCCAACATTCGCGAAAGGAATGTCTTATACTCAGGGGTTTGCACCAAGGAAGCGAACTTTTTCTGCTCCTTCAACTCCTCCGGCGTGAGTTCCCCGTCCGCCTTAGCAAGGAACTGCTTCGCCCAATCAATCACTTCAGTAGTAGATACAACTGTTTTCATGTATGTATTCAATAATTAGTAATAAAGTGATGCAAAGGTAAGGATTATTTTTGAATATTTGAATTATTTTTGAACTTATGCCGCAGTTTTGCAAAGTTTATCGTACCTTTGCAGTCGGAAACTTAAAACACAAATAAATATGAAAGATTTAACAAAATTGCAAGCGCAAAAAATTGATGTGACGAACACCCGAAATTGGTCGGAGGTGTATGACAACGAGGATGCCTTTGATGGGCGCAAACTGTTCACGCTGTATTTCAACGCCATTCCCAATTGGATTCGAGAGGAGAGAATTGATTGCCGGAACGCCAATCAGTGGTTTGTGGAAAATGTACAGGCGGAAATTACCGATTTTCATTACACAAAGCGCCATCTAAGACGCAGTAAGGAAGCCGAATACGATGATTTGTATTATCTGTTGTACGATGATTTGATGGTCTATTTCAATACTTACAAATCGCAGGTTACATTTTTGTTTCGCAAAACCGACACGGCGAAAGTGGAGGCGTTGGTGCAGGCAATTAAGAAATTTCCGAAGCGCGAACGGGCTACCCGACGCAAGCCCGAAATCAATTTGCTGGTCAATACAGGGTCAGGTTTGGATACAAAAGAAATGGAAATTAAAAAACCAAAATTGGCAATTGAAGACAATTACAACGACGATTTGTTGCCAATCCACGAAACCATCCTCAAACGCTTGTCTACGAAAAACGATAAAGGCTTGGTGCTGCTGCACGGCAAACCGGGCACGGGCAAGACTTCCTACATCCGCTATCTGATTTCCAAAACGAAGAAAGACATCATCTTTTTGCCCCCCAACATGGCGGCAACAATCACTGACCCGGGCTTGATGTCGGTGCTGTTTGACCATCCCAACTCCATTTTCGTGATTGAGGATGCGGAAAACATCATTATGGACAGAAACAAAACCGGCGGTTCGTCTGTGTCGGCACTCCTGAATTTGGCTGACGGCTTGCTCTCCGACTGCCTCAACATTCAGATTATCTGTTCGTTCAACACCGATTTGTCGCGGGTAGACAGTGCCCTGCTGCGCAAAGGTCGCCTGATTGCCAAGTATGAATTTTTGGAGTTGGCACAACCGAAGGCGCAGGCACTTTCCGACAAATTAGGCTTCTCGTCAAAGATTGACAAGCCGATGACGCTTACTGCCATTTACAATCAGGATGAGGCTGACTTTCAGCCGATTGCAAAGCGGATGATTGGGTTTCAATCGTGTGCGGTGCAGGAGAGGGCATCGGCGTGAAAAAAAAGGTTAATTCTTTTTTTGCATTTTTCGTTGTCATACAAAATATTTAGACTATCTTTGCATCAAAAATTCAATAATTTATTGACTATATGCAAAAAAATGAACTACCCAAAACTTGTTCTAATGGCGAGCAGATTGAGATGATAGACGGATTTGTCAAAAAATCTGACTATGCAGATTTATCTGAGAATATTAAAAATCTACGAAATTGGGCAAAAGAAAACATTTTGCATAAAACGGTGTTGCATCCTAAATTCAAAAAAGAAATACGGTTCACAAATTCCGGCGTAAAAGAGTATTTGAACCAACCCCATAAACACTTCAACGAGAAAAACGAATTGATAAAAAACATTGAAAATGTCATTAAACTATCGGAATACAAAGGAAATACAATGGCGCATAACAATAAAGATGCAATATCCCATATTTTTGAAACAGAAATAGCCGGTGACAAGTCTTGGCTGATTGTTCGCGAATACAAAAACAAAGATGTTGTACTATACAGCATTTCAGACAGTGCCAATATCATGAATGGAATAAAAGAATGACTGCCTAAACCGCTTGCCGAAGATCCAATCCGACGCGCCTTTAGGCAATCAAATGCTTAACACGCCACAAAGGTACAACAATTTTTGAAATAAACAAGCATTTGAGCAAAAAAATGTTCAACTAAACACAAATTTTGTATGGTGCAAGTGTTGAAAGACATTTACAGTGAAATAATCCAAAAGTAATTTTTTTTCAACTTATGCCGCAGTTTGGCACAAGTGCATCGTACCTTTGCAGTCTGAAACTTAAAAAAACAAATAAATATGAAAGATTTAGCAAAATTGCAGCCGCAAAAATTTGAAGTGACTAATGCTGTAAATTGGTCGGATGTGTATGACAGGGACGGTTGTTTTAATCCGCCTGCCTTATTTATGATGTATTTCAATACCATTCCAAATTGGACTCAGGCACGAGACATTGATTGTAAGAAAGCCAATGACTGGTTTGTAGAATCGGTAAGAAATGAAATTGCCAATTTTCACTATATCAAACGGCAGCGGAAAAAGAATAAATCCGCCGAATATGACGACTTGTATTACCTGTTGTATGATGATTTGATGGTCTATTTTAATACAGAGTATTCGCTGGTTACATTCTTGTTTCGCAAAACCGATGAGGCGAAAGTGGAGGCGTTGGTGCAGGCAATTAAGAAATTTCCGAAGCACGAACGGGCTACCCGGCGCAAGCCCGAAATCAACTTGCTGGTCAATGGAAGGTCAGGTTTGGATACAAAAGAAATGGAAATTACCAAACCCAAATTGGCAATTGAGGACAATTACAACGATGATTTGTTGCCAGTCCACGAGACCATCCTCAAACGCTTGTCGAAGAAAAACGATAAGGGCTTGGTGCTGTTGCACGGCAAACCGGGCACGGGCAAAACCTCCTATATCCGCTATCTAATTTCCAAAACGAAAAAAGACATCATCTTTTTGCCCCCCAATATGGCGGCGGCAATCACCGACCCGGGCTTGATGTCGGTGCTGCTCGACAATCCCAACTCCATTTTCGTGATTGAAGATGCGGAAAACATCATTATGGACAGAAACAAAACCGGCGGCTCGTCTGTGTCGGCACTCCTGAATTTGGCTGACGGCTTGCTCTCCGACTGCCTCAACATCCAGATTATCTGTTCGTTCAACACCGACCTGTCGCGGGTGGACAGTGCCCTGCTGCGCAAAGGTCGCCTGATTGCCAAATATGAATTTTTGGAGTTGGCACAACCCAAGGCGCAGGCACTTTCCGACAAATTAGGTTTTTCGTCAAAGATTGACAAGCCGATGACGCTTACGGCAATTTACAATCAGGATGAGGCTGATTTTCAGCCGATTGCAAGGCGGATGATTGGGTTTCAATCGTGTGCGGTGCAGGAAAGGGCATCGGCGTGAAAAAAAACATGAACATACTCTTTCTATCAGACACGCACGGCAAGCATCGCCGCCTGAAAAATCTTCCTCCGGCAGATATGCTCATTCATGCCGGAGATGTTTCCCGCTCGGGTGCCGACTACGAAGTGGACGATTTTATGCAGTGGTTTGGCGGCTTGGATTACAAGCATAAGATTTTCATTGCCGGCAATCATGATTTTTGGCTTGAGGACGAAACCGTTCGGCGCGTTCAACGAATGTTGCCCCAAAATGCCTGTTATCTTTGCGATTCCGGCGTGGAAATTGAGGGCATCAAATTCTGGGGGTCGCCGGTCAGCCCGTGGTTTTTCGGCTGGGCTTTCAATCGCAACAGAGGTGAAGATATCAGGAAACATTGGCAACTAATTGACAAAGATGTGGACGTTTTAATCACTCATACGCCTCCTTTCGGCATATTAGACCGGACGATAAGCGGGGGACACTTCGGTTGCGAGGATTTATTAAAAGCGGTGAATCAGATAAAGCCTCGCTACCATTTATTCGGACATATTCATGAAGCCTACGGCACGGTTCAATCGGGTGAAACAACGTTTGTGAATGGCTCTGTGCTGGATGACTTGGATGTGATGCGCAATGAGCCGGTAGTTTTTAAATACTTAAAAAAATAAAAAATATGAAAAATTTCGCAGCAATTGATTTTGAAACCGCCAACTATTCGCGGTCAAGTGTGTGCAGCATCGGCGTAGTGATTGTTCGTAACGGACAAATCGTGGACAGGATTTACCACCTCATTCGCCCCACGCCCAATTATTATTTGCATCGGTTCACGACCGAAATTCACGGGATAGGTTCTGCCGACACCGCACACGCCGAAGAATTTCCCGATGTGTGGGCAAAGATTGCGCCGAAGATTGCCAACCTGCCGCTGGTGGCGCACAACAGCCCGTTTGACGAGGGCTGCCTGCGAGCCGTGCACGCCGTCTATGGCATGGAATATCCCAATTACACGTTCCATTGCACCTACCGCGCTTCGCGAAAAGTGCTTGGGGATGTGTTGCCCAATCATCAGTTGCACACCGTGGCAGCACATTGTGGATTTGATTTGACAAACCATCACCATGCTTTGGCGGATGCTGAGGCTTGTGCTGTGATTGCACTGAAATTGTGGCAGTCGGAGGGGGAGGGTCTTGCCGAAGTGGAATTAAACGGCAAATGGGGCTACATCAATCAGGCGGGTGAGGTTGTTGTTCCGATAAAATACGACATCGCCCAGTCATTTTCGGAAGGATTGGCTTATGTTGTTAGCACAGGAACGGACGGAACAATCACTCGCGCCGGTTATATCGACAGAAACGATAATTTGGTGATTCCTTATTTTCACACAGATGTGGATGACCCCAATTGGCGCGATATTGAATTTCCGCAGTATTTTCAATGTGGACTGGCAAGTTATCGGGAGAATGGTCGGTATGGATTTATGAATAAAAAAGGCGAAAAAATCATCCCTGCCGAATACGATTTGACAGTTGCTTTTGAGGACGACATCGCTGTTGTCTTCAAAAACGGCAAAGCGGGCGTTATAGATAAACAAAATAAAGTTGTGATTCCATTTGAATACGACAGTATCCGTCCGAACGATGATTTTTTCATGATTCGATTGAATAAAAAATACGGCTATATTGACCGTAAGAACAATCTGATTATACCGCCCATCTATGACCAATGCTCGCCGTTTTGAAAATGGCTTGGCATGGGTGAAAAGACAATAAATGGGGATATATTGATACTAAAGGCAAGGCAGTACTCGAAATGCAAGATAAAAAAGCGCATCTGGAAATCACGTTTAAGAAATGGGAAACAGTAATAAAACAATGAAAATGAATACAAAAGAAAAAGTGCAGCAACTCATTGAACTAATGGGAACGGATTGGGAGAAAAAATATTGCACAGAACTTCATGATGTTTTGTGGGGCTATTCCGCAAAAGAACTGGAAGAAACAGCCATGGTTTTGGAGCGGGCATATTCAAAAGAAAACACGCCTGAACATGAATTGTTGAAGTTGATGCTTCAATGCAGAAAACAAAAGTTAAACGCAGAATTTGTGTTTACGCCGGAGAATACTACAAAAATCCTCCGCCTCAATGAGCAACTCATGGATTGTCTGGAAAAGTTACGTCAAGAAGCCGAGCAAGAAACCGTGTATTTGAATCAGAAAAAAGCAGGCAACAATGCTTTTCTTCACGATTATGAGATAGACTGCAATATTCATCCCTTCATTTATGTCAAAGATGAAGAAACGGGAGAGATGCAAGAAGCGACTGAAGGAATAGACGGTCTGCTGCATCTTATGTGGAACGAATACATGTTGCAGTTTCATGCAGCCAACGATGATTTGCGAGAGCATAGTCTATATTTTAACAAAGAACTGAATTGGAATGAATGTGACATGCCCGGCAACGGCGAATTAGCCGATTTTTACATCGGCTACGGCATACACGAATTGGTCGACCATTCGCTTTTCAGCCTTTCAGACATCGTCCGCATCAATTTTCTTTGGGGCGAAGTAACAACAAGGCAGCAGCATTTTGTAGAATTATTCTAATGTTTTACGCATAAATGATTATAGAAATGGGAAAAAGTAAGAAAAAATATCCGTATTGTTGGGAAGGAGGTTCTGCAAAACAGAAGAAACAGATACACAATCGTATGTTCAGGCGAGTTTCTAAACAGCGCATTGAGCAAGAGAAAGACCCATTCTTTGTCAAGCAGAATGTTAGATTGAATGCGGGTAAATGGGGTGGGTTGCATTCGCCTTGGGCTACACCTTCTGATTTTAGAAAATAATTATTTGCATCTTTGCACAATTATAATGAACGATGAATGAATCATCAAAATACGAGAGAATGTGCGTTGAACGCAACGGGGAAGCGGAAACCCGAAAGTTGAAGCATAATCTAAAACTATTTTATCATGGCAAAAAAAGTATGTAAATGGTGTGGTGATGAGTATGAATCATCAAAATCCGGAGCTACATTGTCACTGTCCTACTGTGGCAAAAAATGTGAAACAGACGCTAAGAAAAAGTGATTAGCCTGTGAACTGAACGACAAGCCTGCTCTTGGAGAGCAAGGGCGGGCTTGTTTAATTAAAATAATTATTGTACCTTTGCGCGGTAAAAAACGATAAATAAATTAAAATTATATGAATATGAAGAATCCTCTTGGCAAAAATGGCTTTACTGTCGGTATTGTGATGTTTGTCGGCGTAGTAACATTTGTCGGCATTGCAATCGTTACAAATCTATTCAGTAGTGGCGACTTACCGGTACGAATATCAGGAGCACTGCTCGAAGCAGTAATAACGGCTTTGATGACCTACTTTTTATTGACAGGTCAGACTTCGCAAGAAGAGAAAAAAGAGAAGAATGGAAAAATTTTTGAGAAAAAACAAGAAGTTTACCACAATTTTTTGAAAAAATTGCAAGAAATCATTCAGGACGGAGAAATAAAAACTGATGTTCAAAGTGCTGATGGTAAAATTGACAGAACTATAGACGAACTGAAAGATTTGATTTTTCAATTGGGTTATTTGCAAATGCACACTTCGGAAGACACAATTAAGGATGTTTTATCCCAATTAGCAAACATGATTCAGTGTATGAATGATTATAATCCCACCGAAGAAAAGGACAAGCGAAAATCCTCACCGGAAAAATTTTATTCTGATTTGTCAAAGGCTCTTTTCACAATTGTTTCTATTTTGAAAGAAGATTTGTACGGAGAAAAACGTGAATCGAAAAAACCTGAATCGGAAGAACTTAAATCGGAAGAACTTAAATCGATTGAAGATAGGATGAAAGAGATTTTCGGAGCATGTGGTTTGGTTGTAGATACAACGGATGTTAACGAGGATAAGTATAAGTTGCAACAAGATTTTTGGAATGAGCTTCGTAAGCAGTTAAGCAAATATAAACTGACGGAAGATGTTTCTGAGCGCGATATACAAGATTATTACGTTCATGCAAGAAATCGTCATAGATGGTATGGGCTAACTTTTGAAGTTTCTAAATTAAAAGATGGTACCCCTGTATGTTTTAAAATTGAAATTGATGGAGAATTTTATTATGGATTTCTCCGCGCAAAAGAAAAAGAGGAAAACAAAGAAATTACTGAGTGTTTGAACGAAATAGGAGGTTTTAGACATAGTCGTCCATCGTGGTTTGGTTGGAAACTCCCGAGTCCGAAGTACCGCCTTAATTTTTGGGCTCTTAATTTTGGGGGTCTCAATTCTGAAGGCTTTAATCAACTTAAAAAACCTCGTCAACGAGAAAAATTTATCGCAGGACTTGTTGAAGAAATTGTTACGTGTATCGAAAAGTTTAAGGAAATTGCAGAAGAAAAAAATTTATTAAAATGATAAATGGAGGTGCCGATAGCCATGAAGTGGAGGCAATATCTAAATAAATTAAAAAACAATGGAAGCATCAACAACAATTAGAAAGATGTTGGCCGGAAATAGACTTTTTGTGCCAGCTTATCAACGAGCCTATTCGTGGGAGACCGACAAACAAGTTTCTGTATTTCTTTCAGATTTGGAAGATTACATTAAAAGTCAAACAAAATCACCCTATTACTTTGGTCATTTTCTATTTGAAGAAAAAACTGATGACAGATTTGGTGTTATTGACGGTCAGCAACGACTGACCACAATAGTGATTTTTCTTTCAGCCTTATTTCGCTGTTTGAAATCGTTACGACCGCTATCGGAAAACGAGCATGAAATATTTGAAGACATTATCAAACGAGGCTCAACATATCACTTTGAAACAGTTGATTATGATAAACAGATATTTAAGGATTATGTAATAGACCAGTCTAAAGGAAGTGGTGGTGATTTGGAAACAGAGTCAGCAAAACGTATTGTAGCGGCATTTGATTTTTTTACACATCAATTGGCAAAAAAAGAAGAAAATTATTTGTTAAATCTGTTAAATGCCGTTCAAAATTCATCCTGCACAACACATCCTGTTAAAAATGAATCTGAAGCCATTCAAATGTTTATTTTTCAAAATAATAGAGGTAAGGATCCATCCCATTTGGAAATAATCAAAGCCAAATTTATGTTCAATGTTCATCTTTATGGTGGCGAAGAAAAAGACTCGTTAATAGAAGAAATAAAAAATCGTTTTGAAAAAATCTATAAATCAATATCTGATATTAAGTACAATATCAGCGAAGATGATGTTTTGACTTATACATTAAGGGTTTACTTTAACTCTCTTAGGGAATCTAATGCCATTGAAAGAATAGACAAACTTCTTTCTGAAGAAAACCCGATACCTTTTATCAAGGCTTTTACTCAATCACTTGCTACAAGTTTTGAACACTTAACTACATTTTTTGGAAAAGATGAACAAAAAAACATTGAGATTCATTCTTTGATTACATTGGGCGGTTTTGCAATAGCCATTCCTTTTATCATCAAAGCATATACTTTTGGGCTGCCTACATCTGAAATATGTAAACTTTGTTTGAGCTTAGAATCATTGGTTTTGCGACATAGGCTGATTGGAACAAGGGCAGACCTCACATCAAGAATCAATAGTTGGTATCAGGATTTCACCGAAGATAACAAAAACATTGTACCAATAATAGAAAACATTAAATGGATGATAACCGAACCCAACGAAAATTGGTGGTGGGCACATTGGAATAATTCTGCATTAGAAAATGCACTACAAGGTAGCATACATCATCCGATTGCAAAATTTTTGCTGTGGAAGTATGAAAATTATTTGGAAAGGGATGGAAAAAATGGTTATTCCGTTAGCCGTTTTGATAAAATTAACTGCCCTGAATTAGAACATATTGCACCACAAACACCAACAGATGGAGAGCCTGTTGCCGCTGGCTATTGTGAATATGATGAGGAATTTGTAAATCAGTACATAAATTGCTTAGGTAACTATTTGTTACTCTCAAAATCTCATAATTGTTCTGTTGGTAATAAACCCTTTATTGAGAAATATGATTCATACAAGCATTTAGCACAGCAAAGAGAAGTGCAAGAGTTGGCAAAAGAAAGTAAAACGTGGACAAAAGAGTTGATACAAACACGTAAAGAGAAAATTATTGGCTTTATAATAGCAAATATATGATTATCGGATATTTTGCCTACGTCCGAATGGGCGGGATTTTCATCACCGCAGGTCATCGACCTGCGGTGATGAAAATTTAGGCTTTCAGCCAAGTTAGGTATCATTTCCGATATTCATTCTAATTTTTTTCCAACCTATGCCGCAGTTTTGCACAAGTTAATCGTACCTTTGCAGAAATTTAATTTATACATTATGCAAAAAGTAATAGCAACAGAGAATCTCCCAATCAAAATGTGGTTGGACGAGCCGGAGCAGGGCTCTTTGGAACAGGCGCGCCATTTGGCTAATTTGCCGTTTGCCGTGAGCCATATCTGCTTGATGCCCGATACGCATCAAGGCTATGGGATGCCGATTGGTGGGGTGCTGGCTGCCGACAACGTGATTGTGCCCAATGCGGTGGGGGTGGACATTGGCTGTGGTATGTGCGCCCTCAAAACCAATATCCGCGTTGAAACACTGCAACGTGAACATTTGACTGCGATTATGCGCGGCATTCGCGGAGTGGTTCCGCTCGGTTTTGACCACCATAAAGAACGGCAAGACGAAAGCCTTATGCCACAGAACTTTAACATAGACGAATTGCTGATTGTGAAGCGACAATATGGGTCGGCTCTCAAGCAGATTGGCACGCTCGGCGGCGGCAATCATTTCATCGAATTGCAACGCTGCAACGACGGTTATTTGTGGCTGATGATTCACTCCGGCAGTCGCAATTTGGGCTTGCAGGTGGCTGAACATTACAATAAGGTGGCAAAAAAACTGAACGCAATGTATTTTTCGACCATCGACCCGAAAGCCGATTTGGCGTTTCTGCCATTTGTGACCGACGAGGCGCACGCCTATTACAAGGAGATGCAGTATTGCACCGCGTTTGCGCTTGCCAACCGCAAACTGATGATGGAACGCATACAAAACGTGGTTTCAGCCGTTCTGTCGGGCGTAGAATATGAACCAATCATCAACATTGCACACAATTACGCCGCTTGGGAAAAGCATTTCGACCGTAAAGTAATCGTGCATCGCAAGGGTGCAACCTCCGCCCAACTCGGCGAAATAGGCATCATACCCGGCTCGCAAGGCACAAAATCCTACATCGTGGAGGGTTTGGGCAATCCCGACAGTTTTATGAGCTGCTCGCACGGCGCAGGTCGCCTCATGAGCCGCTCAGCCGCCATTCGCAAGCTGGATTTGGAAGCCGAAATGCGCAAATTAGACGAGCAAGGCATCATCCACTCCATCCGAGGCAAATCCGACCTCGAAGAAGCCGCCTCTGCCTACAAAGACATCGCGCAAGTGATGGCCTTTCAGGCTGATTTAGTGCAGATTAAAGTGGAATTGAGTCCGCTGGCTGTGGTGAAAGGGTGATTTTTTATGAGTACCTTTGCAAAAAATTTAAAACAATGTAATAATGGCAAAAGACCTCTACAATCGCTACGTTTGGCTGGTGGATACTATCTACCGCGCGGGGAAAATTACGCTTGCAGACATCAACCGGAAGTGGGTGCGCAACGACATGAGCGGCGGCGAGGAGATGCCGCTACGCACGTTTCACAACCACCGGCAGGCAATTGAGGAACTGTTCGACATCAATATCGACTGCGACCGGCGCAACAACTATGTCTATTTCATTGCCAATCAGGACGATATGGAGAAAGGCGGCGTGCGCTCGTGGCTGCTCAACACGTTTGCCGTGAACAACCTCATCAACGAAAGCCACAAACTGAAACGGCGCATCCTGTTTGAGGAAATCCCGTCGGGACAGCGGTTTCTCACGCCGATTATTGAGGCGATGCGCGACGGTTTGACGATTGAAATCACCCATCAGAGTTTTTGGCGCGATGAGGCGTACACCTTTGAAATCGACCCCTATTGTGTTAAAATTTTCAAGCAACGCTGGTATGTGCTGGCTTACAACGCCTATTACGATGCTCTCCGCATTTATGGTTTAGACCGCATCCTCAAACTGCGCACGACCGACACTCAGTTTGAAATTCCCAAAGATTTTGACCCCGAAAGTTATTTTGCGCAAAATTTTGGCATCATCGTGGACGAAAATATCCCGCCCTGCACAGTGCGCATCAAGGCTCTGGGCACGAAAAGCAAGTATTTCCGCGCCCTCCCCCTGCACCATTCGCAGGAAGAGGAGAACATCTTTGAAGATTACGCCATTTTCCGCTATTTCCTCAGCCCCACCTACGATTTCAAGCAGGAACTGTTGTCGCACGGCGCAGAAATCGAGGTGCTCTCGCCGCCGGAGTTTCGCGACGAAATGAAAGCGATTAGCAAGGCGACGGGGAAATTGTATAATTCCCCATGAATTGGCAGGGCAAACGCATCAAAATAAAGCCATATTCTTCTGTCTATTACGCCGGAAGGCGTAAAATTTTGATAACCCTGTACAAGCGAAGCGCAGGGCAGGGTTAGGTGCGGGGTAGATGGCTGTCCCTCCTATCTCTTTTTTGTGCCGTTAGGCACAAATTTTTATTGAATGTTGCATTTTTAAAATAATTATTTGTAACTTTGCAGCGTTAAATTTGCAAAAATAAATTGACAATGAAAAAAACAGCAATCATTTTAAGCGTTCTTGCATTACTTGCAAGTGGTTGTGGAAACAAAAATGTTCCTTTTGATTACAGTACATTACCTACCAGATGGACAGAATTGATGCCCACAGGTGTAGATGGCGAATTTGCCGTCTGTGATGAAGCAGATGAGGTGCGAATAGAGGGAAATGAAATAACCTTTGATTATGTTGCTGCGGGTGAAAGATGGGTACTTGAAATTTTAGACTCATATCTAATAAACGATACTATTGTACTTAATGCAAGACCGACATATCCATATCAAGAAGAGCGGACGTTTAGTTGGAAATTTGTTTGGTTAGATAGAGAGAGAGGAATTGCTGAATGGATTAGCGCCCCCGAAGTTGATACATTTGTTACAGATGAGAACTTGTCAAAGTTTCCAGAAGTAAACTGTTTCTACGACATAGAAGATAGAACAAAAAGGCTTGTCAATGTTGAAACCAAATCAAAAAATCCTGAAGATTTGGTGAGTTCCATCGACACTATTCTAAAAAAATTTGCAGGCGATTTGAATAAAGATGGCAAAGACGATTGTGTGCTACTCACAAAACAAACAAGAAAGAGTGCTTTTGTAACAGACGAATATTATGAGGAATTAGACCGTAACCGTCGTGGACTTGTAATCGCATTCAAAGAGGGCGAAGAATACAATACCGTTTTGGCAATTCCTGATTGTTTTCCGTCCGAAAATATAGATGACGGCGGTTATGTTACCGCTGAAATCAAAAAAGGCAATTTGCTAATTTATTACGGACCAGGTAGATATAATTGGTACCAATACACTTTTCGTTATCGAAACAGCGATTTTGAGTTGATTGGCTATGACCAATCCAGCGACAGGGAACCTGTTACAGAAAGTATTATTAGTATCAATTTTCTAACGAAAAAGAAACAAACGTTAGACAATACAAATCCTGACGCAGACAGCGGAGGCGAAGTGTTTGAGGAAACTTGGCAAGACATTGAACTGACAAACGGTATTGTAAAATTAACTGACATAGAGGGTTTTGATGATTTTCGTATTAACAGTTGCTATGTCGAAAAGTGAAAATCAAAACTCTATCAACTGAATGATAGGGTTTTGAGGGGTTTAAACTGTTCGGCTCGTGATGAGCCGTTCAACTTCTTTGAGGTTGGCAGTGATTTTTTCGGAGTTTGCCAACACCTGATTCAATAATTCCACAATTTGGGAATCACCGCCACAATGACTTTCACTTGTTTTCTGTAACATAATAAAATGTTTATGCTGCAAATTCTCACCCCTAAATATGCGTATTTTAATCTAAATGCAGAGCGTAAGGTAAACTTACTTTCATTCGCTTTGGAGGCACTTGCAAGCCAATAACACAAAATAAGCAAATTTTACCCCACGCTACACACGTGAGGCGAATGCTTATTATCCTGTTACTTAGAAGTTGCAAGTTTCCAAAGGGACAATAAATAAACGCTCCGTACATTGTTGCTATTGCAACAACGGGACAAAGGTAGTAAAATAATTTGAATGAACAATAAATTTAATGACTATCCGCAATCATACCACTTGGCATTCGCTCCTTGTCCCGCAGGGACAGAATGTGCATAACCGTAGGTGAAGCGAAGCGCAACCTACGGAGAGGTGCACCCTCCCTCTCCTAAGCCCTGCAAGGGCGAGATTATGATAATGCCGCCCTTGCAGGGCTAAGAGTGGTGTGATATGCCGTACCGTAGGTTGCGCTTCGCTTCACCTACGGTTATGCACATTTCGTCCCATGCGGGACGACGGCACAATGTGGCTTTCCTTGTCCCGCATGGGACAGCACTTTATTAACCGTAGGCTTCAGCCCAATGTCATTAAGTTAATCTTCATATTGCTCTTTTATAGTTAGTTAGCGTGATATATTTTCCGTTCACTTTGCGGACTTTCTTTATTCGCGGGTATTTTCTGCCGGGTCTAACCGGCTCCAAATTTT
>BNTR01000050.1 GCA_025996755.1 Bacteroidia bacterium | reverse complement strand
AATCCTTTGAAAAGGAGGGGGAATGCCTTTTCAAAGGATTTTCAATGGGGGCAAATTTAATTGTATAAAAAAAATGGACATTAAAAACATTTCCGGGAGTAGAGTTGGTTTTGTCGAAGGGGACAATCTATAAAATCGGCGACAAAATTACTGCTTAAATCCCTATCTACCAAGCATTTCTGTTGGCTTTTTTATACACTTTTCGTGGTTTTTTACAACACTTCTTTCACATATTGGAGGGTGGGGTCGGAAAGGTATTTTTGGAGTTGCTGCTCGCTTACTTCGAGGAGGATGATGATGTATTTAAGGTAGCCATAATCCACTAATTTACCAAACAGACTTTGTACAGTTGTCTGAACCTTGATTTTCACAAGATTTTCAAGATTAACACGATTCTAATCCTGTAAATCTTCTTAATCTTGCGAAAATCAAGGTTCAGATAAATGAAAACTTGCCACAGGATGGCTCTTAAACCTCATTTCTACCTAATTCCCTTAACAAAACGACCTTAATAGCCCTCGGAGTAGCCCCGGAGATTTATTACCCTCCCCCTCCCTTATTCCCCTATTTTATTGATAATGAAAAAAAAGTTTTAAAAATATTTGGTAGATTGAAAAGAATGTTGTACCTTTGCAGCACGGAAGAGCAATCTTCTTAGCGTGATTTGCGAATCGGCGCGTCTGCAGAGGGGGATTAGTCCCCCTGCTGTTTTTTAAATAACAAACGAACTTTTCCTTTTTCATAAGCCCAAACCTCGTCAAAGTACGCTCCCTGCCTGATTTGCGAATTAATATAGCGACGCAGATATGTTTCTGACGCGCCCCTATTATTGTTGATAACAATGCGCGATGCCTGTTTCCCTCCGTGTGACAACATTCGAAATAGTTTTCGTAATCGGAACGGCGGCATAAAGCCCTCATATTCATAAAAGAAGTTATCAATTTGCAAGTCCGGACATTTTCTCTCGTATTTTGTTTCGTCAAGTGCCCCATATATTTGCCGGTATTCCTCCGATTTGAAGTGAGCAACGGGTGTCAGTTTGACTATTCGCCCGTTTTTGGCAAACTGTCGGGCTATGTTAAGAATCGCTTTGTAGTCGGATTTCTTTTTGTCCACTAACGAATGAATAAGTACTTGACCTCCATTTTTATATTTTTTGTGCAATTTGAACTTTTCTGTTTCTACCATTTTGTTTAATTTCCATTTTACTAACAATAATTATGCAAATTTGCCACAAAGGTACGGGTTTATTTTTGATTTGCAAAAAAAGTTTTAAAAATATTTGGTAGTTACAAAAATATGTCGTACCTTTGTGGCATAAAATATCGCCCTTAGGTGGGAAATACTAAGGCACACCCCTCTGAGCAATCGGAGGGGTTATCTTTTACCAGTATGAGATGGAACAAGAACGGAATAAACAACGAGTAATCGTTTATGTGGACGGATTTAATTTCTACTATGGTTTGAAAAAACCGGATTGGAAGCGGTACTATTGGCTTGACATAGTGAAGTTGTTTGAGTCATTTATGGGACCCAACCAAGAGTTGGTTTGCGTTAAATATTTTTCTGCGCGACCTATCGACGTTGGCAAAAGCAAGCGGCAAGATGCGTTTTTTCAAGCCAACAAGGAAAATCCCAAATTCAAATTGATTTTGGGAAAATACCTCAAAAAGAAGTTGAAATGTTTGCAGGGCTAAGAACTGTGTGATGATACCTGTACCGTAGGTTGCGCTTCGCTCCACCCACGGTTATGCATATTTCGCCTCTGCGAGGCTAAAAAATAGCTCCCCCCAAAAAAGAATTAACCCTTGTACCGAAATTTTTTTTGTATTGTTTATTCTGCAAAAATCATTACCTTTGTGCAATCCAAATGGAAGGCAAACTTAATAAGGATGAGCGGGCGGAGTTTCTGCGGGCGTATCGGCGATTGTTGGACAGCGTTGAGGGGCTTGCCTTGCCCGATGACAGGCGGAAACTCCGGAAAATCGTGGGCGAGGCTGTGGCGCAGGGGGGCTATGGGCGCGATTTGTATGGGCTGAATGTGTTGCTGCGCACTTTGCAGACGAGCCTGATTGTGCTGGACGAAATTGGCGTGAAGCGCGCATCCGTGCTGGCGGTGTGGCTGGCTCCGCCGGTGGCTTCGGAGTTGTGTGCGGTGGCAGAGGTCGAAAAACTGTTTGGCAAAGACACCGCCGGCATCATTGGGGGGCTGATTAAGACGCAGCAACTCTACAAGAAAAATGCCGCGATTCACAACGAGCATTTTCGCACGCTGCTCATTTCGTTTGCCGAGGATGTGCGCGTGGTGCTGATTATGATTGCCGAGCGGCTCTATCTGATGCGCGTGGCGAAACACATTGAGAATGAGGAACATCGCTTGCAGATTGCCGCCGAGGCATCCTATTTATATGCGCCGCTTTCGCACAAGTTGGGGCTGTACAAAATCAAGTCGGAACTGGAAGATTTGTCGCTGAAATTTCGCGACCGTGAGGCGTTTGATTTCATCAAGCAAAAACTGAACGCCACGAAGGCTGCCCGCGATGCCTATAACACCCAATTCATCGCGCCGCTGAAGGAAAAACTCACGGCTTTGGGTCTGAATTTCGACATCAAGGGGCGCACCAAATCCATCCATTCTATCAATAACAAGTTGCTCAAGCAAAAAATCGAGTTTGAGAAGATTTACGATTTGTTTGCCATCCGCATCGTTTTGGATACGCCGCTTGAGAGGGAGAAAAGTGAATGCTGGCAGGTCTATTCGGTGGTCACGGATATGTATCAGCCCAATCCTTCGCGGCTGAAAGACTGGCTGTCGGTGCCTAAGAGCAACGGCTATGAGTCGCTGCACACCACGGTGATGGGTCCCGGCGGGCGGTGGGTGGAGGTGCAAATTCGCAGCAAGCGGATGGACGAAATCGCCGAGAAGGGGCTGGCTGCCCACTGGAAATACAAGGGCGTGAAGGGCGAGAGCGGTCTGGACGACTGGCTGACGAATGTGCGCGAGGTGCTCGAACATCAGGAAAATACATCGACGGAACTGATTGACGAATTTAAGATGGGGCTTTACGACGACGAAATTGTCGTGTTTACGCCCAAAGGCGACCTCTTTAAGTTGCCACAGGGGGCTACGGTGCTCGATTTCGCGTTTGCGATTCACACCAAAGTCGGCTCCAAATGCGTGTCTGCCAAGGTCAACGGCAAGAATGTGCCCATCAAATATAAGTTGCAAAGCGGCGACCAGGTTGATATTCAGACCTCGCCCAATCAGATGCCCAAGCAGGACTGGCTGAACATCGTGGTGAGTAGCCGCGCCCGCCTCAAAATCAAGCAATCGCTGAAAGAAATGGCGACGCAGCAGGTAGATTTGGCAAAAGAACTGCTGCAACGCCGCTTCAAAAATCGCAAGATTGATGCCGACGACGGCGTGCTCTCGCGCCTCATCAAAAAGAAAGGCTACAAAACCGTAACCGATTTTTATGTTGCCATCGCCAAGGAACAATTAGACGTTAATGCGGTGATTGACAACTATATAGAGTTAATAAAAAAAGAGCAGGAGGTGGAACAGACCGACCGCAGTGCCGAAAACTACGAGGCTCCTGCGCCGCAAAACGACACCGCCACGAGTGCCGACGAACTCGTGATTGACAGCAACCTGACCGGCATCGACTACCAACTCGCGAAATGCTGCCACCCCATTCACGGCGACGAAATTTTCGGATTCGTGTCGTCGCAAGGCATCAAAATCCACCGCGTGAACTGTCCCAATGCGCTACAAATGCGCGAAAAATTCGGCTACCGCATCGTGAAATCGCGCTGGTCGGGCAAATCCGGCACGGGGCATCAGGTGTCGCTCCGCATCGTGGGCAACGATGACATCGGCATCGTTACCAACGTCACGTCCGTCATCGCGAAAGAGAGCGGTATGTCGCTGCGCTCCATCAACGTCGATTCGCAGGACGGGCTTTTCTCGGGCACGCTAACAGTTTCATTGACAGACACTTCCGTGCTCAACAGCCTCATCAAAAAGTTGAAAGGCGTGAAGGGCGTGAAACAAATAAACAGGTATTAAAGATGACAGTTAAGGACAAAATAATTTTAGGCATCGACCCGGGCACGAACGTGATGGGCTACGGTTTGCTCCACATCACCGCCAATAAACCCCACCTGCTGGCGATGGGCGTGCTCCAACTCGACAAATACGACAGCCACTATCTGCGCCTGCGTCGCATTTTTGAGCGCGTCATCAGCCTGATAGACGAATTTTTGCCCGACGAATTGGCAATCGAAGCCCCCTTTTTCGGGAAAAACGTGCAGAGTATGCTCAAACTCGGACGTGCACAGGGCGTGGCGATGGCGGCGGCACTCAGTCGCGACATCCCCATTTTTGAATACGCCCCGCTGAAAATAAAAATGTCGGTTACAGGCAGCGGAACTGCCACCAAAGAGCAGGTTTCCTATATGCTGCAAAATTATCTGAAAATCCCCAAAGAAGACCTCCTGCCCCAATTGGATGCCACCGATGCCGTTGCAGCCGCCCTTTGCCACCACCTGCAAAACGGTCGCCCGCAGTCGGAGAAGCAATATTCCGGCTGGAAAGATTTTATCGCAAAAAATGAAAAAAGAATTAAACAATAAAACACTGATTGTTGGTATCTTTTTGCTGAACTGCACTTTTGCATTTTCCCAAAACGACGACCGGTTGCTCGACGAGGTGGTTGTGACGGCTACGCAGACCATGCACACGCTCAAAAACACGCCCGTTTTGACACGGCTGATTTCCCAAAAAGAGATTCAGCAGTCGGGGGCGGTTACTGTTTTGGAGGCGTTGGAAAATTTTGTGCCCGGGGTCAGTTTCACGCCCAATCCGATGGGCGACAATATTCAGATTGGCGGGTTGAACAATAAGTATATCCTCGTTTTGGTGGATGGCGAGCGGCTGGTGAATGAGCGGACGGAGAATGTCAATTTTTCGCGCCTCAACACCGCTCATATCAAGCGCATCGAGATTATCAGCGGTGCCTCGTCGGTGCTCTACGGCTCAAATGCCATCGGAGCGGTCATCAATATCATCACGCAGGACGTTACGGAGCCGTTGCAAGCCGCCGCACGCACCCGATTTTCCACCGACAACACCTGGCACAGCGATGTGTCGCTGCGATTGAAACTCGACCGGTTGGCATCGAAAACCAATTTTTTCGCCAAAAATTCGGACGGCAATGCGGTACTCAATCCGTATTCAAACTATGCTGTGGCACAGGCACTTAAATACACTTTCGGCGACCGCTCCGATGCCGAAATCAAAGGGCAATACTATCGCGGCGAAACGTGGTTGTTGGATAAATTTGAGACGCGCGTGGATGAAAATTACACCCTGAACGGCAAGTGGCGATACCGCTTTTCAGCCGCCAACGAACTGATTTTGGCGGGGAATACCGACAAATATACCGGCACCGAGCGATTTAAATTGCACAATGATTCGATGGCACGCGCCAACAGTTCGCAGTATTCCACCCTGCGATTGACGGATACGTGGGACGCGAATGAGCGTTTGCAAATCGTGGGCGGTGTTGAGTTTAATTGGGAAAAAACATTCAGTTACAGTCAGTTTGGCACCGCGGCTGACAGGGCAGCCAACAATCAGAACATTTTTGCGCAAGCCGAATACCGGTTAGACTTCATCGACATCCTTGCCGGAGCACGCTACACGCGCCATTCGCAGTTCGGTAGCCACTTCTCGCCCAAAATCTCGCTGATGAAGAGTTGGAAGGATTTTCGCTTCCGCGGCAGCGTCAGCAATGGCTACAAAGTGCCCACGCTGAAAGAACTCTATATGAATTTTTTGCACCCCATCGACTATGTGCCCTTCTGGGTGGTTGGGAACGCCGATTTGAAGCCCGAAACATCGTGGTATGAGTCCCTCTCGGCGGAATATCTGACCAACGACATCAACGTGTCGGCGACCATCTACACCAACCAAATCACCAACTGCATCCACACGCAACGGCTGTGGAACGCCGCTTTGCAACGTTCCGAACTGCGTTACGACAACATCGAAAAAGCCCGCATCTCCGGCGTGGACATAGCCGCACAATGGACTGTGAATCAGCACATTGCAATAAAAGGAGGCTATTCTTTCGCCGATGCCACCCGCAGGGGAACGACAAACCGCTCCCCCTTGCCCGGCAACAGCACACACACCGCTACCATCAACGCAACATTCTCACATAAAAAACAAAGCGTGGTCATCTCCACCCGCGCACGGTCGTCGTTCATTGCCGTTTACCCACCCACGCCCGAAGCGATGCTAAACCCCGAATCGACGCGCGTAAACGGCTATTGGATAAGCAATTTAGTGTATAACCTGCAACTGTCGCGCGGCAAATGGCGCGGGCATTTGCAAACAGGCATAAATAATGTATTGGACTATAAAAATCAGGACGCACTGCCGGGCAATAACGGTCGTGTGTATTTTGTTGGTATGGGGGTTAACTTCCTGTAACAAAGACTATTTGTTCGACCGCGAGCTTGCGCCAAAATCCGGCGCACTGCTGGTGGTGGATTGCAGCAGTTACGCCGAGTGGCACTTCTTTTCGTTTGCGAAGGGCGAAATCATCGGCACGTGCGATGCCGCCGACGCGGATGCCAACGCGCAGTGGCGTGCGCGGACGGATTGGGATTTGGCATTCCACCGTCAAAACATCCAAACCAACAGCGGCGCATCGGGCAGCGGCGCGGGTGGCATTTTGAAATTGGAGCAGAGCACCTTCGATTTCGATGCCGTAGCGGAGGCACCGAAAGACGGCTATCAGACCGACGCGCCGGATTCCATCGTTTACGATATGAGCCAAATGACGCTGGGACTTATCGGCTATGTGCACACCGGATTGGCTCAGCCCGCGAAAGACTGGGCGGTGCTGCACAATATGATGGCGAGCGACTGGCACTATGAGCAGGCGGTGTTCATAGTGCGCACAGCCGACCAAAAATACGCCAAAATCTGGCTTTGGAATTTCAAAAACGCGCGCGGAGTAAGCGGCACTATTTCAATGCAATACGTTTATCCGCTTCTTTAATTAGCATCTAATCGCGCGGCAACCGGCTGACTTGCTCCGCAGAAAGCCCTGTGACACTTGCAATCAACTCCACAGCCACTCCCGACGCATTTAACTTCTTTGCCACAGCAAACACGCCTTGCTGAATGCCCTGCTGCATGCCCTCCTGACGGGCACAGTCGGCGCAATCACGCACATCGGCGTATTCCAAAATGCTCTTGTTGTATTCTCTCATTTCTTCGTCTTTTAATTTGTTTATCTCTGCTGCCTTAAACAATCGCTCAAACACTCTGCCTTGCACTTCCGCCGGTCGAGAATCCATCTCTGCCATGCGTTTCAGGCAAAACAGCCAGCGGTCGGAATTGCTTGACAGTTCGTCAATCGTTTTTTTGAACTTGGGCAAAATCACATACGTGAAGTTCAACTTGTTGGAAAACCGCTCGTGTGTCTTCTCTCTCGCCAAATAAACGCGCTCTATATAGTCGTCGCCATCGAAATAGTCAAAATCAAGGATTCCAACCAGATAAACGGCTTTTAACTCAAAATTCCAAATACCCTGCGGTGCCTGCTCCTGTATCGGAAAGGTGGCGTAGAACACACTCCTGTCCACAAAATGCAACTGCTTGGCTTTTTGCATCTCTACGATGAAATATTCACCCCGCTCATTCTTGCAATAGATGTCGAACACCGCCCTTCGGTCATCCTCTGTCCGCCCCAACTTCTCCGGAGGGAGGTAGTTAATCTCCGTGATGCGCCCCTCTTCCGCGATGATTTCGCTTAAGAAATCGGCGAGCAACTCTTTGTTGTTTTCGTCTCCGAATAACTTTTTGAACCCAAAATCCGTCAGCGGATTGATGTAGGTTGCCTTTAACCCTGTTTTCATAAATTAAAAAAATATTAAGTTCTTGGTATATTTAATCGGTCCGACTAAATAATCACCGCAAAGGTACTACAAATTTTTTGAACTTGCAAACGTTTTGGCAATTATTTTTTTGCTCAGAGGCTTTCTCAAAAAAAATAATCATATTTTGCATTTTTTGTTTTGTATTTAAAAATAATTTCGTACCTTTGCGCCGATTTATGAACATATTGTTATAAAGTAATTAAAAAAAATGAACACAATGATGAAAACAAATGTAAAAAAATTGAATGTAAAAGGGCTTGTGATGGCACTGGTGGCACCTTTCGTGCTGGGTCAGTGCAACGACTCGCAGGAGGAGATGGTGCAAACCGACACGCCGGATGTGTTCGAAGCCGTCGTGGCGAAGACTGCACCCAAGCAGGCGAGCGTGGAGTTTGACCTGAAAACAGCTCATTCCAATGCCGAATGGAAAGTATATGCTGCGGCGACAGGCACAAGTCGGGCTGCGGGCATCACCGTGGAATGCTACAACAACGCGGTGCTGGTGCTGATGCACGCCACGGATATTCGTCCTTCGACTTACTATGTATCCGCCACCGAGCCGGGCAAGTCCGAAAGTGGACGGTTGCCACTCACGGTGTCGGAGCAGGCTCAGACAGCCACCCCTGAAACGAGCATCGCCTCCGTTGCCAAGTCCGCCAAAGAGCAGGCAAGCGTGACTTTCACCCTTGACAATAAATATTCCTCCGCCTCCATTTGTCTGTTGTATTCCCAGGCTGTGGGTGCCTCCGGGCAAATGTTCGATGTCGTGGCATCGCTCAAAGGCGAAACCCTGACCCTGATGCACGCCACGGATGTGCCGGAGAGGATATATTTCCTTGCCGTTACCGACAAGGGCAAAACGGAAAGTGAGCGACTGCAACTGATGGTTACCAAATACGTGCCGGGACGGACGCCGGCTCCGCAACCTGTCAACACCTCCGTTGCAAAGAAGACCCCCACGCAATTAAGTGTTGAGTTTCCAATGCAGAACACTTACCACTCCAACGTCGAATGGAAGGTGTACGACACTGCGACGGAAGGTGCGCCAGCCTCTGTGATTGTGACCGCGTCATACTCCGGCAATACCCTCACTCTAAGTCGCACCTCGGGTGATGTGCCGGAAGTGGCTTATTTCGTTACTGCCACCGAACCGGACAAAACGGAAAGTGCGCCGGTCAAACTTCAGGTAAACAAATATACGGCACCGCAGACCACTCTCCCCGAGGTGGCTGTTGATAGCATCGCCAAGACCACCCTCATACAGACAAGCGTGGTCTTTACATTGACCAATGCCTACGCCTATTCGAGCACTCTCGTTTGCAAGGTATATGCCTCGAGTAGCGCACCCACGCCGGCAATCGGCACCTACGCCACTATCAACGACGTAAACCTCACCCTGAGCCGCGAACCGGATATTCTGGGGGATTACTACGTTTCAATCACCGAAGGCGACAAAACGGAAAGTGAGCGGCTCAAACTCACGGTTACCAAGTATGAGCAGAACACGACACTCCTCCCGACAGTAGCCTCCGCCGGCGTAATAAAGACCGCCAACAACCAACAACGCGTGAACTTTACTCTGACCAACCCCACTATCTACAAGAACACTACGTGGACGCTCTATGCCGCGGCAACCGGACCCACGCTGGTAAACCTCGTTAGCGCATCAAACACGGATGACATCCTGACCCTGGAGCACGGCACGGATGTGCCGGAAAGGATATATTACGTTACTGCCAAAGAAGGCGACAAAATGGAAAGCGCGCCACGGCTCGCTCTCACAGTGGCAAGAGACAGGACCTCTAAACCGGATATTAACCCTGCTGTCGTTGCCAAGACCGCCTTCACACAGGCAAGCGTGGAATTTATACTCATCAACGGCGACCCTGCCGAACTTCCGGTGGGCAATACCGAATGGAGGTTATATGGCACGGTAACCGGCACCACGCCGCTCACAGGAGTAAGAGCATCGCACCAGCGTTCAAACGGTAGAACGCTTCTGACCTTGACAGACGAAGACGAGGTGAATATCTCGGTAAGGGACTATTGGCTTACAGCCACCGTGCCCGGCAAATTGGAAAGCGAGCGGGTGCACCTCACAGTGCGCGAGTTTTCGCCCGACCAGACCCCTGCTCCCATAGCATACGATGCCACCCGTGCCAAGACCGACAACAAGCAGGCGACCATCAGTTTTCCCATAGCTAACGCCGTCGCATTCTCTTCTCTCGCTACATGGAAGGTCTATCTCTCGCAGAAAGACACAGTGGCGATACCGAGTGTCACAGCGCGTCTTCAGTACAGTGATTTGATACTGGCGTACACCGGCGGTGACGATATTCCCACAGGGGACTACTGGGTGGCTGTCACCGAATATGGAGGGGTCAAAAAGGAAAGCGAGCGGCTCAAACTCACGGTGGAGGCGCAGGCACAGACCGCCACCCCCAAGGTAACTGTTTCAAGCCTCGCAAAAACCGCCCCCTCCGCGGCAAGCATGAAATTTACCATAGAGAACAGTGACACATATTCGAGTGTGGCTGCATGGCAGGTTTACACCTCGGCGACAAGCTTAACCACGGATACCGACGTAAAAGCCGACCTCACCGGAGCATCGCTGATTCTGAAATCCGACTCGAACAATGTGGCGGAGAGGAGTTACTGGGTTACTGCCACCGAAGACGGCAAAAAAGAAAGTGAGCGGCTGATGCTCAAGATTACTGCGTATGAGCCGGACATGACCCCGACCCCGACAACAAACTCGCCTTCTGTTGCAAAAACCAAACCCGAGCAGAATGAGGTGGTCTTTACCCTGACCAACAACCCCGGATACACAAGCAATGCCATATTCAAGGTATATGCCGTGGTGAACGGAACTTCGGCGTATCCTGACATAACTCCGTCATTCGATGCGGTAAATCAGAAATTGACCCTGAAGCACGCCACGGACGTGGAGGTGAAAGATTACTATATTACCGCCCAAGAACTCCACAAAAAAGAAAGTGCGAAGCTGAAGCTCACGGTTACCAAGTATGTGCCGGGCACGACACCGACACCGAGTTTTGCCAAGGATAGCGTTGACAAGACCGCCGACACACAATTAAGCGTGCAGTTTACCCTCACCAACGCCAACGAATACGACAAAGATACGAATACGACTAAATGGGAGGTGTATTCCGCAGCAACCGGAACCTCGAAGGCAAGCGGCGTTACCGCAACAAAAGTGGATAACATCCTGACCCTGTCGCACGCTACGGATGTGGCAGCGAAGAATTATTGGATTACAGCCTCCAACCTTCCCATCGACGGAGAAAGTGAGCGGAAGCAGCTCACAGTAAAAAATCCTATCCCCGCCGAAACCCCGACTATCACTACTCACCCCGCAAGCAGAAACTATGCTTATAGTGCCACCGCCACCGCCCTTACGGTAGCGGCAAGCGTAAGTGATGGCGGAACCCTCTCGTATCAATGGTTCAGCAATGTGAACAACAATAACAGTGGCGGTACAGCCATTTCTTCGGCAACAAACGCAAGCTACACGCCCACCACCACCACCGCTGACACTTTCTACTACTACGTGGTGGTGACCAACACGAACAACGCCGCTACCGGCGTAAAGACCGCAACGAAAGCCAGCAGCATCGCGACGATAAAGGTAGAGGAACCCTTCGATGCCGCCACCCCGACTATCTCCGTTCTGCCCGCAAACACACCCTATGTCAAGGGCAACGCGGCAACTCCCCTTACGATAACGGCAAGCGTAACTGATGGCGGAACCCTCTCGTATCAGTGGTTCAGCAATGTGAACAACAATAACAGTGACGGTACAGCCATTTCTTCGGCAACAAACGCAAGCTACACGCCCCCCACCGCCACCTCGGGAATCTACTACTACTACGTGGTGGTGACCAACACGAACAACGCCGCTACCGGCGCAAAGACCAAAACGGCAACCAGCAACACCGCGAAGATAACGGTAGCGGAACCCGTCGATGCCGCTACCCCGAATATCTCCGCTCTGCCCGCACCCGTAGAATATGTACAGGGCACCGCGGCAACTCCCCTTACGGTAACGGTAAGCGGAAACAATGGAGGAACCCTCTCATATCAATGGTATAAGAATACGAGCGACAGCAAAACAGGCGCAAGTGAAGTGGGTACGGACAGTGCAAGCTACACGCCCCCCACCGCCACCATAGGAACCGTTTACTACTACGTGGAGGTGACCAACACGAACAACGACGCTACCGGCGAAAAGACCGTAAAGGCAACCAGCAACATCGCGAAGATAACGGTAACCCCGAGCCCGGACCTTACCATAAAGTTCGGAAAACGCAGTTCGGCTACCCCCCCCCCTGACCACCGCAATAGTGAGCAGTACCTTTACCGCCCTGCACAATCTGATTCAGGGCGGCGGGACCTCTCAAATCGACCTTGGGGACTATATCGACCTGCCTGCATTGACCATTAGCGGGACAACGATAACCGACGCGCCAATAAACGCAAACAACAGTCGGCTTCTGCGCCTTATCGTGGTAGGCATCAATTCATTTAAGCGCGATGGCGGGGCTGTCAATAATTCCACCGCACCCAACCATCTGGTGTTTCAGTTCCAGAATGTTCCGGTTACCCACAATATGAATAGTACTGCTACCAACGAACGCGGCTATAATAAGCCAAGCGAGATGAAGACTTATATTATGAATTACTTCCTGCCGGGGTTGATAACCGCTACCGGTCTTACCGATGCGATGCTCTGGGCACCCAGGCGCGAGGTCGCCAATGGAGGCTCGGGTGCAGGCGTGACGGAGTATATTGCGGATGCGCTCTGGCTCCCCACTGAATGCGAGATGTTCGGCACAACTGCCCTGGGGAGGGGGGATAAAGAGCCTTCAACGGGTCAGGCACGGCTTGAATACTACACAAATGAGACGTCTAATACGTCCCGCACAAAATACGACCGCAACGCTACTGCCGTAGCGTACTGGTTGGCCACAGCAGTTTATAGCGATTACTCGAATTTCTGTTTTGTCGGCACGGATGGTTCTGACACCTCCGGTGCTGCGAATACTGCCAATGGCTGCAGCCCCGCGTTCTGTGTGAGATAGCGGGGAAGTTCCCCGCAGGGGTGAGGCTCTCTTCCTTGTCCCCGCAAGGACGGCATTTGGGAAGAGCCAAACCGGGGTCAAGAACTTATCCAGCGGCTTAATGTTCGCTCTGCCCGACTAAATTCTGCGCCGATTTTTACAACTTTCCGTTCGCCGGTGCTGTATGGAACAAGATAGCCTTTGTCGTCAATTTGTTTGAGCGCATCTTCGGCGGAGGCATTTTCCGATAGTTTAAATTCAAAAACATAAACGGTATCCTGCAACCAAACAACAGCATCGGAACGACCAACGGCACTTTTCACTTCCGTTTGCACAAATTGTCCCATCAATTTTAAAAGTAAATAAAAAACTGTTTGGTAATCTTTTTCCGTTTTGTTGTTTAAATCATAAGGGATGAAAGCAAAAAACGCTCGCAGCCGATTCATAAAACCATCGACATTGGCTGCCATTAAATCTCTCACAAAATTGGGAACACTAAAATCAGCGTTAAAGTTTGTCTGTGGCGAATATATGAGTTGTAATTCATTCAAAAAACCATATTTCACTTCTTCGTTGGGAAAGCCTAAGCGATATTCATTAAACAGTTGGTCAAGGTCTCTGATAGTCAGATAACCGGTTTGATAGAGCAACGGAAGCGGATTGGTATCGCCAACCCGATAATCGGCAATGGAAGGTGCTGCAATGGTAACCTCGTTTTCAAGATTGGGAATATCAAAATTGGCATCTTTGAGCATTTTAACAAGAAAAGTGGGCGTGCCGGTCGAAAACCAGTAATAGCGCAAAGCATTGTTTGCAAAAGTATTCAGCAAACTGAAAGGGTTGTACATCCCTTCCGTATTTTCGCAAAAATGATAGCCATCGTAACGTTTCTTGAGTTCGGCAAGCGTTTCTTCGTAACTCAGACCATTGTCTTTTGCTAATGATTTGATTTCGGGTTCAAAATTAGCAATTAATTCTGTTTCAGAAATGCCACATACACCGGCAAAATATTTGTTCATACTAATATCCTGCAACTGATTCAATTGACTGAAAATGCTTACTTTAGAGAATTTTGTAATGCCGGTCAGCAGCAAAAAACGCAAATATTGGTCGGCAGTTTTGAGCACGCCATAGAAACCGCTCAATGCCTCGCGGATTTGTTCGTGAAGTTCGGGCTTATCTAATGTGCTGGTGAGCGGTTTGTCGTATTCATCCACAAGTATCACCACCCGTTTGCCTGTTTTTTCATAAGCACGGTGCATCAAACCCTCTAAACGGGTTGAAAATGATTTCTCGGAAGCATTGGTGCCCCAAACACCTTCTATTCGCGATAATAATGCCTCCAGCGCATTTTCGAGGTCGGCGAATTTTGTGTAACTGCTAATATTCAAATCCAAATGGAAAACCGGATATTCTACCCACTCTTTTTCCAAATCGGCAATGGCAAGACCTTCAAAAAGTTCTTTTTTGCCTTGAAAATAGGCTTTTAGCGTCGAAAGGAAAAGGCTTTTCCCAAACCGACGCGGACGACCCAAAAAGTAGGGACGCCCCTCATTGGCTATCCGATAAACGTATGCTGTTTTATCAACATATAAAAAGTTATCCTTTCGTAAACTTTCAAAATCCTGAATACCTATCGGTAATTTTCTGCTGAAATCCATAATTATTTACTTTTAGAAACCACAAAGTTAATAAATAATTATGATAATCGGGGGAAAAAAATGCGATTTATTTTGAAAAAAGGAATAAATGAAAAATTATTTGTATCTTTGCACCCGAAATAGATGATGATTTTGGGATGATAGTATCTAAAAAATATATTCACGTGGTGCTGGTGGCTGTGCTGGCGGCATTGTTTGGGTCGGCGGAGGCGCAGGACATGGAGTTGCTGCCCAACACTTCGCCGTCGCTGGCGGTGAGCAGCAATCTGCTTTATGATGCCACCGCGAGCTTGAATGTCGGCGTGGAATTTCAACTTAAAAAGAAATGGACACTGAAAGTGCCCATTGCCTACAACCCGTGGCAATATGGCAAGGAATTGGGCAGTATCAAGCAATTCAAATTTCTGCTGATTCAGCCGGAACTCCGAAGATGGCTTTGTGAGCCTTTTTCGGGGTGGTTTTTTGGCGTTCACGCCCATTATGCCAAGTTTAATGTGGCGGGCTACGACATCGGCAATCTCAAAGACCATCGCTTTGAGGGCGATATATATGGTGTCGGACTGTCGGCGGGTTATGATTTTTACCTCGCGCCCCGTTGGAGTTTGGAGGCAAGTCTGGGTGTGGGCTATGCCCGTGCTGTTTATGACCGCTACGACTGTACCACTTGCGGGTATAAGGGAAGCGACAAGGAGAACTATATTGGACCTACGCAGGTGGGGATTTCTTTAATTTACCTCATAAAATAAGAACGCGATATGAAACACAAATTTTTCAACGGTATGGTTGCGGCTTTGATGCTTGTTTTCTTGTTTTCCGGCGAGGTGCTCGCGCAGAAGCAGGTCATTCGGGTTGAGGAATTTGGCACCCGAACGAACGGTGAGATGCTGGCAATGAATTTCAACATCGTGCTCAGCAATGTGCTCATTCCAAGCAACAATCAGTTGGTTTTCACCCCCGTTTTGCGTTCCAATTCGGGGGCACACCCCGACCAGGTGTTGCGCTCCGTGGTTTTGAACGGCAAATCGCGCAACAATTTATACAAGCGTTCGCTCAGCCTGAACGGTTTGGGCGACGGCTATATCGACCCGGCGGTGTATTCCGTGCTGGCGGTCAATTCAAACACCGCATCCACGACGGTTACTTACGAGGAGGCTTTCCCGTTTGAGCAGTGGATGAACGACGCGAGCGTTTATCTGATTAAGGATATGATTGAGTGCTGCGACGACGAACATCATCGCGAGGAGTTGCTGGTTTCGGACGGCATCCGACCGGTGGCTGCCGCGCGCATCACTCCGCCCGCCACGAAACCGACCAGGGAGGAGGAGTCCGCACGGTCGCGGTTACTCCGAGAGCAAGAGAAGGCAAAAAACAGGCAGAAACCGCCTGCCAACAAGCCTGTTACGAAAAAGGATGATTTTGTAACACCGCCGCAACACAACAAGGAGCGTCATGCCGAGCGAGGCGAAGCCTTTTTGTATTTCAAGCAGGGCGAAGCAAAAATTTTGACGGACATCGCCGACAATGCCGAAGAATTGGCAGAGATAGATAACAGTTTGAACTTCATCAAAAACAACCCCGAGGCGACACTCTCGGCATTGGTTATTCGGGCGTATGCCTCTCCGGAGGGCGATGCGGATTACAATCTGGCTCTTTCGCAGCGGCGGGCAATGGCTCTGCTCACCTATGTGAGCGAAAAGCATCACCTCTCGCCCAACATCCTCGTCATAGCGGAAGGCATGGGCGAAGATTGGGACAAACTGTCGGACCTCGTGGCTGCCGACATCAATGTAACAAACAAAAGTCAGGTGCTCAACATCCTCCGGATGCCGAACGTTGCCGAGCGCAAAAAAAAGCTGGAAGACTTCGACGGCGGTCACTCCTATCAATACATCTCCGCCGCCCTGTATCCGCGATTGAGGCGCACAAACTATACAATTGAATTTACCACCCCCAAATAAACAGGCAAAATGAAACGAATAAACGAACATATATCCTTTCTCGCGGTGCTAACACTGCTCTGCACCGCCTGCATCACCGGCGGATGGGACGACTGCCCTGAACTTGCTGAACCTGACAACCCTGACAATTTGATAATTCAGTTAAACAATCAGCCTGTTCTAACGTATGCCGACGAGTGGCAAAACGCCAC
>BNTR01000049.1 GCA_025996755.1 Bacteroidia bacterium | reverse complement strand
CACGACCTTGCCTTTGCTATACAGACTGAGCGTCATATCGTAGAGGAAAGGCAAGGTCGTGGATGTGGTGAAGAGCTATTGCGCGATGCGAAAAATCTCTACCAAACGCGACGAGAATGGCATTGTGCGCATCCAACTGAACAACAAAAACAATTTCCAATACGGGCCGCTCTTAATCATCGTTTTCAGTTGGTCGGCATATTTGACGTACTCGTCCGTCACCTCTTTGGGACTTTGGAACTGCACATAGCCCCAATTTCTATCGGGTTGCCAGAGATGGTCTTTCAGAGGCATACCTATCCCGCCATATTCGCCCAAAACAGTGGCTCGCTCGGCATCGTAGAGATACATCGCCGGTCCCGGATAGTTGTGCAAATCCAATATATCGCCCGTGTGGTAGAAATTGCCGCCACTCGCCGGATTGACCAATCGGGAGGGGTCGTAAGTCTTCGTCCAATCGGCAATTTCCGGTGTTTTGAACTGCCCCCAAGCCTCGTTAAACGGCACCCAAACGACAATGGAAGGGTAGGAATACAGACAGTCGATGATTTCTTTCCACTCCTTGCGGTAGTTGGCTTCCGATGCCGGCGAACGCTTCAACTCTGTGCCTTCAAAATAGTGGTGCATATCCCAATGCGGCGAGCGGTCGCCACTCGGCATATCCTGCCAAACGAGGATGCCCAGACGGTCGCAATGCGAATACCAGCGCGCAGGCTCCACCTTCACGTGCTTGCGAATCATATTGAAGCCGAAATCTTTCGTCTTCTTGATGTCATACGCCAGAGCCTCGTCGGTGGGCGCGGTATATAGCCCGTCGGACCACCAGCCCTGGTCGAGCGGACCGTATTGGAAATTGTTTTTGTTGTTCAGTTGGATGCGCACAATGCCATTCTCGTCGCGTTTGGTAGAGATTTTTCGCATCGCGCAATAGCTCTTCACCACATCCACGACCTTGCCTTTGCTATACAGACTGAGCGTCATATCGTAGAGGAAAGGCGACTCGGGCGACCACAATTTGGCGTTTGGCACGTTGAGTTCCAAGGTTTGGCAAGCCACCGCCCGGGCAGAGGACACCACTTTGCCGGCATCCAGAATTTTCACCTCCACCACATCCGCCGCCTGCGTGTTGATGGCATTGACATTGACTGTAATCCGGCTTTTGTCTATATCCGGCACGGTTTTGACCGACGCGATATGCTTTTCATTCACCGGCTCCAGCCACACGGTCTGCCAAATACCGGTCACGGCGGTGTACCAGATGCCCTCCGGACGGCTCACCTGCTTGCCGCGGGGTTGATAACCCCGGTCGGTGCCGTCCCACACTTTGACCACTAATTTTTGTTCGCCGGAGGTCAGAAAAGGGGTGATGTCGAAGCAGAAAGGCGTGTAGCCACCCGTGTGGCTGCCAATTTTCACGTCGTTGAGATAGACATCCGCCTTCCAATCCACGGCTCCGAAGTGCAGGATGATGTTCCTGCTCTTCCAGGCGGCGGGCACGGCAAATGTGTGGCGATACCACAACTCATTGCCCTCTCCAACGGTTTTTTGCACGCCCGAAAGGCTCGATTCCACCGCAAAGGGCACCAATATCTTGCCGTCGAAACGGTTAGGTTCCGCCTGCCCCGCGGGCAGGATGGCATAATCCCAAAGCCCGTTGAGGTTTTTCCAATCCGAGCGTTCCAAAACAGGACGCGGATATTCGGGCAACACACGCTGAGGGTCAATTTTACTTGCCCACTCCGTCTTAATTTTGTCCCCTGCGGGGCTCCACTGAGCAAAGCCGCTCCACGAGAGCAAGGCTAAGCCGATAGTACAAACTGTTCTTTTCATTTTTTTATAATTTATTATTTATATGAATATCGTATATAATTTTACACCACAAAGTTAAGCAGTTAAATTCAAAAAAAAACATCCATTTTTATCAATTATGTGTATTTTTCTGTCAAAATGCACCAATATTAGACATCGGCGGTCATATATCCAACAGAATGAGGTATTGTATCAAAAAAATACAAATTGCCATCTTTCCCTTTTAATACGTTAGCGGGTCTTGCGTCAGATATTTTATCCTTTCCCCCCAACTACTAATTGAACTTACCATTGAACTTACTATCGAATTTGCCTTAGCCTTTTCGATTGACAAAAAAAGTGATAAAAAATTTTTCGTACCTTTGCAGGAATTATTTTTATTGCAAATATGGAAAAGAGTAAAATTTATACGCGAACGGGCGACAAGGGCTTCACGGCATTGGTGGGCGGGACGCGGGTGGCGAAGACAGATGCCCGCATCGAAGCCTACGGCACGGTGGACGAACTGAATGCCAATATCGCCTGCCTGCTGGACGAAATCGACGACCCCGACGACCGCAGATTTCTCCTGCAAGTGCAGTACGACTTGTTCACCGTGGGCGGCTACCTCGCCACCGACCCGACTGCGATGGTGGGCTTGACCCGCACCCTCACGTGCGAATTGCCCCCCGAAAGCGCGGAAGCATTGGAAGCCGAAATGGACAAAATTGACGCGCTCATCGCTCCCGCCAACAAATTTATTCTGCCGGGCGGCTGCCGCAGCAATTCATTGGCACACGTCTGCCGGACGGTCTGTCGCAGAGCCGAAAGGCGCATCTACACACTTGCAGAGCAGGTTTCGGTGGATGCTCCGGTGCTGAAATACATCAATCGGCTGTCCGATTATTTCTTCCTTTTGGCACGCAAGCAAAGTTTTTTGTGTAATCAAGACGAAATTTTTTGGGAAAAGCCTTGCAAATAAAAAAAAATGACTACTTTTGCGCAAAAATTGACTATAGACTATGTATTGGACTTTAGAATTAGCTTCAAAATTAGAGGATGCGCCTTGGCCTGCATCCAAAGACGAATTGATTGACTATGCGGTGCGCTCCGGTGCGCCTCCGGAAGTCGTGGAAAACCTTCAAGAATTTGAAGACGAAGGGGAAATCTATGAATGTATCGAAGACATTTGGCCAGATTATCCCAGTAAGGAGGACTTTTTCTTCAACGAGGAGGAGTATTAGCCCGTTTCGCATCACGAGGCGTTAGCCTCACAGACGATTTTTTCTGCCAATTGTTGAAATGCCTGCCCCATAGCGGTGTCGGGGTTGAGGGCAGAGGGTGTGCCGTGGTCGCCCGCTTCGCACAGGCTTTGCACTATGGGAATTTCGCCCAGGAAGGGAATTTTCAGTTCCTTGGCGAGGTTTTTGCCGCCGTCTTTGCCGAAGATGTAATATCTGTTGTCGGGGAGTTCGGCGGGTGTGAACCACGCCATATTTTCGACTAATCCCACAATCGGGACGTTGATTTTCTCGTTTTGAAACAGACTGATGCCCTTGCGGGCAGCCGCCAAAGCCACGTCTTGCGGCGTGGTAACGACGATGCCTCCGGTGAGGTTAAGCGACTGAATGAGAGTGAGATGGATGTCGCCCGTGCCGGGAGGGAGGTCAATCAGAAAATAGTCTAATTCACCCCAATCGGCACCGGTGATGAGCTGTTTCAGCGCATTGCTCGCCATCGCACTGCGCCAAATCAGCGCATCGTTGGCATCCACAAAAAAGCCGATGGACAGCAGTTTGACACCGTATTTTTCAATGGGAACAATCAATTCGCGCCCGCCGTCCACCACCTCCATACAGGGCTTGGCGGCTTCCTCGCCAAACATTTTGGGGATGCTTGGACCGTAGATGTCGGCATCCAGCAGCCCCACCTTATAGCCCAGCTGCGCCAAAGCCACCGCCAGATTGGCGGAGATGGTGCTTTTGCCCACGCCGCCCTTGCCCGAAGAAATCGCAATGCTGTTTTTGACGCGCGGCAATAGTGGTTGTGCAACCGTAGGGGCGGGGTTTGCCCGCCCGTCAGTAGCCGCAGCATCTTCCCGAATTTGCAGCGAGATATTCCCCTTAACATCCACTTCCGCACCCACATACGTCAATATAGCCGTTTCCGAAGCCCTGATAAGCGATTTCGCAAACGGGTCGTTGGGGCGGTCTAAGATAAGCGAAAAACTCACCTTATTGCCGGCAATACGGATATTGTCTGCCACCATACCTGCCTCCACAATATTCTTGCCGGAGCCCGGGTAGCGCACTTTTTCCAGCGCGTCGGTGATTAGTTTCGGGTATAACGTCATTGCCTTTTTCCGCGAAACGACAGCGGCATACTACCGCTTTTCATTGAAACAATCAAACTATCCTGAGTTACAACTCCTTGTAAATCAGTCATAATATATTTAGTATCGGAAATATCGCCTGCTGTTGGTTCAATACCTTCGCCGGTCAGCGTAAGACTGCCGACGGTGGCAACTACGGAAATGCCATCAATCGTCATAGCTTCCAAGCGTGGCATCCTCGCATTGAATGTTACATCGTGCATAACGATTGTCCCAAATGAGTTGCCTGACAAGGTGAATGTGAGCAACACGCTATCTTCCTCGAAAGGCGGTGTTTCCACCACCAAACGCCCGACGAATGACCCTCCTGTAATCGTTTCAGTCTTGTCTTCATCATCGGTGCACGATTGCACACAAACAGTTGTAAACCCTCCCAAAACCAGCCCTAAAAAGGGGAAAAGAAATTTTTTCTTCATTATATTTATGTATATTTGTTTTTTCTATCAGAGATTGCGAGTGCAAAGGTATGATTTTTTTTTGAATTATTTGGATATCTTTGTTTGATATTGTCAAAAAAAGAGTAACTTTGCAGCGTAAATTTTAAAATAATTAGAAGAATTATGGTAACAACTATTCAAAGTCCGGAAGTGGAACCGGACACACTTATCCAAACCGACTGCTTGCCATCGTATGTGGAACGTGATGACAACGGCAACCCGATATGGTACACCGTTGAGGAGTGGTTTGACGTATTAGACAAAAAATTGATAGGTCATTTTGGTGAAGAGTTTAGACAATTAAGCAATGAGTCACGCATTGAATGGAACAAAAGAGGACCCTGGAAATTTGATATGCTTTAAATTTTAACGTATGATAATATATAACATTCGCCTGTTACCCCAAGCCGTAAGAGATATTGACCATTTGTATAACTATATTGCCGAAGAACTGATGGAACCCTTGACCGCAAAAAAGTATCAAGAGGGAATATTGGATACAATCGAAAGACTGATAATTGCAGGCGGCTCAATTGCAATTAATCAGCGGGAATATATTCAAATAATGTATGGACCGGATGCCCGCACAACTACCTACAAAAAGATGACTATCGTCTTCAATGTCGTTGGTGATACAGTGATTATTCGCCGTGTGATAGCGAGCAGTATGGTGTTGTGACGCTTTGTTTTATTCAAATCCACTTGGATAGACCACCTCATAGAGCATCGCCGGCTCGTCGTCATCGTTTCCTATTTGGTGCACTTTGCGGAACGTGCCCGGGTATTTGCTTTCGATGAAGACGAGATAACGCCACACGGTGGAGACGGTGTCGCCTGTTTTTTGCGGATAGAGGCGCAGGCTGGCATCTATCACGTAGCGCACATTACTGCCTTTGAATCCCCTCAACAGGTCGTCGGGATAGACGGCAGACATATCTCCCTCTTTGTGCAGCGCATCCAGCAATTTCTGCGGGTCGAGGTGGATGGACGGGTCGAGCGGGAGTTGTGCATATATTGCTTCGGGGATGTCGTATGTAGTGTACATCCCATTTCCTATCAACAGTGCAACGATATATGGCTGCAAGCCGGAAAACGTCGTGCCTGCCGGTGGGCATACAAAGCGGTGTTTATATTTTGACACTTGCAACGCGGAATCAATGGCGACAGCCGGCACGTTGTATATTCCCACAAATTTTCGCCCGTGCGCATAGATAAACGACATGGGAGCCTTGCGACAGGCGATGCCAACATCCTGCGGCACGTTTTCTGCCGCCCATTGGCTCATTAAAAAATAATTTTTCCAGTCGGGCGTGAAGCCGTAAAAGGTATCTCCGGCGATATTGGCACGCAATACGGGTAGATTTTGTTTCGCTTTTCCAACGGTGTGCGTGAAGTTGAGCAATAGCAGCAGGGCAACGCCGCCCACATATAGCCATTGAAGCCCTTTTGCCTTTGGCTTTTTGAGCAATTCGGCGATGCCGTAAAAAACGGCAATCGCAATAAAGGGAATATACAGCATTATGAGTCGATGCTGTCCCCAGTGAGTTTGCAGTGCGAAAAATGTCGCTCCCAACAGAGTTGCAGCATACAGAGCCGCCGCTACTGCATGCCTGCTCTTTTTGACAACGGCGAAGCCAACGCCAAGACCCACCAAAATCAAAGCAATGATAAAACAAGAATAACTGTACGGGCTATTTTCGGGTCTCAGGCATACCAATTCAAATAATTGCGAAAAATAGATTTTTGCATTTTCAAAGAAACGGACAACCAGTCCGTGGAAATCTTCCCGCCCAAGAGCCGGATTGAAAGAATCTTTTAGGAACATCACGCCGCCTTGACTGCCAAACTGACTTCCTACATTACCCCAACAAATCGGCACAATCACTTTATGATACAAAAAGGCAAACAAACCAAAGGAAATTGCCGCATACCCTGCCGTCGCATATTTTCTGTAGAGCAGGAAGTAAACCACCAGCGCAACAATCGCCACAGCAGCCACATTGCGGGTGAGAAACACCAGCAGGGTGGCTCCGCCCATCAAAAGGAACGGTTTCCAATTCTTTTTAATATCGGCACCATTGTCCGTCGCATCGTCCAATTTGAACCATGCAATGAAAAACAGCCCAAAAACGGTTAGCGCAAAACATTCCGTATATACCTGACTTGCATAAAAGAGAAACAGCGAATTGAGCGCAGTGAGCAGCAGGGCGGGGAAAAGAATCAAATAGGGTATTCTGCGCCGGAAAGCCACGTATATCAAAAATATGCCCAACACAAAAAAGATGACCGAAAACGCTTTCAGAACAACCAGATTAACGCCGAAAATGGCAACCGGCAGCGTCAAAAACATACAGAAAAGAGGAGCATTGACCCCGCCATAGTGATTAAAAAAACCGGCATCAACCCACGCCGCTACGCTTTCAATGTACAGAGCATCATCGTTAGCGTCTGTAATTCGCGTGCTAAACAGCAGACACGCAAATACGAATGCAGTGGCGAGGCACACCCACAGGAAAATTTTATCTTTCCCTGCCAAATAATTTTCTACTTTGTCGAACACGCCGGGCTTCTCTGCCACTACTATTTCTTTGCTTTTCTTTGCTTTCATTTTTCTATTGCTTTCTTCACAAAAATATTGAAATAAATATTATCAGGCTCGTCGTCGTAGTCTTTTGCTTGCAGCGAGGTTAGAGGCGACAGCCTCTGACCTCGCTGCAAGTGCGGCTGGAAGCCGCACTTCTCCAAAAAAGCGATAACGGCGGATGCCGACGAACCTGCTTTTTTTAATCCGGCGGGCCACAGTTCCATAAATAGTTTAAGGTGGTCGCGGTTGCGTATCAGCGTGTTTTTCATGCCTTGCAGGGCGGTAAATTCGTAGCCCTGTATGTCCATTTTGATGAAATCAAGTTTTGTGTCTTTGGGCAAAAAGTCGTCTATGGACAGGCACGCGACCTCGCTCTTGGAGGTGTAGTCGTCAATCGGATAGGTGCGGTGGTCCACATTGAGCATGGGCGATTTATACACGGTGATAGTGCCGGAGGTGTTGCTCACAGCCGCGTGTTTGAGGGTCACGTTGCTGAGCGATTGGGTGGCTGCTTGCAGGTGCCGGAAGTTCACCTCGTCCGGCTCAAAGGCGTAAACACAGCCCTGTTTACCCACGCTTCGGCTCAATAGCCGTGTAACAAAACCAATGTTTGCCCCAATGTCCAGCACGGTGTCGCCGGCATTGACGTTGGCTTTTATCAACTTGATTTCGGCACCATCCTGATAGTGCTTCATGATGGGGTACAATATTTTGTAGGCACCGAAACAATGCTTATACAGGTAATCCCCAATTTTTATCGCAACTATTTTATTCTCCATTACGGATGTGAATTTGTGATTTTATACTCATTTCGGGCGCAAAGGTACGAATTTATTTTCAAAAAAATTCGTACCTTTGCGAAAAAAAACAATCATGCAAAAGTTACCCATCGGAATGCAGTCATTTGCGAATTTGCGCAACGACGATTGCTTGTATATTGACAAGACGGAGATTATTCATCGCCTTATTACCTCCGGCAGACCATTTTTTCTGTCGCGCCCGCGCAGATTTGGTAAGTCGCTGCTGGTGAGCACGTTGGAAGCCATCTTTAAGGGACAGAAAGAACTGTTTAAGGGGCTGTGGATTGAAGATAAGTGGGATTGGACGGAGCAACATCCGGTCATTCGTATTGATTTTGGAGGGACAGCCAATCGCAGTCCCGAAAATTTGCAGTCATCATTAAATTCTTTAGTTGATTCCTATGCACTCCAATACCAATTATCTTTATCGAGAGAAACACTCCCCGGTAGATTTCAAGAGTTGCTCGAACAAATACACAAATCCACAAAGCAACAAGTGGTTGTTTTGGTAGATGAATACGACAAGCCCATTATCGACAATCTCTCCAATCTTGAGATAGCCGATGCCAATCGTGCAGTTTTACACGATTTTTATCAGGTGATGAAAGCCGCCGATGACCATTTGCGCTTTATTTTTCTGACCGGTGTATCCAAATTTTCTAAAGTTTCTATCTTTTCGGGCTTGAATAACCTGATAGATATTACGCTGGATGAGCAATTTGCCACTATTTGCGGCTATACACAGGCGGAGTTGGAATCTTATTTCGACCCCTATATTGAAGAGTTGGCTCAAATCCGAGGATGTACCAAGCAGGAAGCGATAGACAAAATTAAATATTGGTACGATGGCTATTCTTGGGATGGTGCTACATCTGTGTATAATTCGTTTTCAACCCTGATGTTTTTTTTCAAACAAGAGTTTATCGACCATTGGTTTGCCACAGGGTCGCCCACTTTTATAGTCAATATTTTAAAAGAGCATAATGATGTGAAATCGTTGCTGGAACCAATCAAACTGCCTGCTGCCAGTTTTGACAGTTTCGATATTCGGGCGATACAACCGCAAGTGTTGATGTTTCAGACAGGCTATTTGACCGTAAAAAAGAAAGAGCAAGACCCGTTTAACGACACTATGCTCTATACGCTTGGCGTTCCCAATGAAGAAGTGAATCAGGCACTGACGACCCATCTGTTGGCGAGTTATGCCGCAGTTTCTTCGTTGGACGTGGGAATGGTGCGCAGCCAAATGATGGGACAACTTTTGGAGGGCAACCCGCAGGCTTTGGAACGCAACTTGCAAGAACTTTTTGCACACATTCCCTACGAGTTGTGGGGCTCTGACGAAAAATATTATCATTCCTTGTTGTTACTCTGGCTCAATCTGTTGGGCTTCAAGGTGGATGCCGAAGTGAGCACCGACAAAGGGCGCATCGATGCCGTGTGGACGTGGAAAGAACGCGCCGTCATCGCCGAAATAAAATATGCTGCCCAAGGGGATACAGCCAAATTATTAGACACGGCATTGGCGCAAATCCACGAACGCCGCTACTATGAGCGTTATGCAGGCAGTCACAAGCGCGTCGCCTTGCTGGGCATTGCCTTTGCAGGGAAAGAAATTGCCTGCCGGATGGAGGAGTTGAGTCCCAGTTGATACGTTTTTTCCTGCAAAAAATGACCCAAATCTTTGATGTCGGGGTGTTGCTGCTGTTCTGCAACGGTGATTGGCTCGCCGAATATCATATTGATGGTTTTGCCTCTTTTGGTGTCTAATTCGTGGCAGAGGCGGATGCTGCGGATGCGCCAGCTTATCCTGCCCAGGAAGTAGAAAAAGCGGGAATTTTGACCGGAGATGAAGACCGGCACTACCGGCACTTGGGCTTTCTGAATCAGTTTGACGACCCCTTCCTGCCATTCGCGGTCGTGTATTTTGCCGCCGCCGATGCCAAACGACATTGCGCCTGCCGGAAAAAAGCCCAGCGCGTGTCCCTCTTTCAGATGCAACAGCGATTCTTTCACGCCGCCCAGACTTGATTGGCTCGAAACGCCTGACACAAAGGGATTTACACCGATGAAGTGGTCGTGCATCACATCAATCATCCCAAGCATCCAATTGACCATCACCTTGAAGTCGGGGCGCACTTTTGCCACTTCGCCTATCAGCATAATGCCGTCGATATGTCCGTAGGGGTGGTTGGAGACGGTGATAAACGGCTGTCCGTCGAACTGTTGCAACACCTCAATATTGTGAACTTTGCGCGTGATGCCCAAGCCGTCAATCATGGCATCTTCGATGTCTGTGCCCGTCAGGTGCTTCGCCGTGTCATAGACGCGGTTCACTTTGTCTAAGCCCGCCAATTTTGTCAGGATTTTCGCCAAAAGCAGTCCATACCACTTCTTAAACACCGGCGAAACGCTTTGAAACAGGTTGAGGTCAACTAACTTCTCTTTCATATCTCAATTTCGCCGGCGAGTTTTTCGTATTTGTGCACCATATAGAGTAGCATCCCGTTCATCACCGTGAGTTCGACCACGAAGTATGCCCACGGATAGCCTGCTAATGCGCTGATAAACAGGATGATAGCCCGCAGGTTGAACGACAGTGCATTGGTCAGCGGCAGAACAGGCAGGCTTTTTTCGCGCCAGTGCTTGCACACCGCTTCGGGAGCCTTGCCTGCATATTTCTCGTTAATCGTCTTCATCAGGGTCTGAAATTTCGGGGTCGATTTTTCCTGCGCCTTCGTGTAATTCAGATAGCTCCAGCCGAAGAGTTTATGCAGTGGCTGCTTCCACGTCAGCGATTGATTTTTTTTCGCTACCTCCTCCGAGCGGTCAAGTTCGCTGCCGGATTTCCCTTTAAGAAACAGGAGGTGGATTTGGCGATAATAGTCCGCCATTTGCGCCTGCTTGCTGTGGCAATAGCCGCACAGCAACGCCACAAGGAGTATCCCATAGCTCCATTCGCTCCAAAAGCGCGCGATGATGCCAATGTAGATGGCAGCCCACCAAAAATCGCCCGCCACACCATCGAGGATGCGCCCCAACTCCGATTTTTGCCCCGTCATCCGTGCCAATTGTCCGTCGGCACAGTCGAGCGAATTAGCCCACGTCAAGAAAAAGCCACCCAGGAGCGTGAACCACAGGTCGGGGAAATAGAAGCAGACGCCCGCCGCCATACCCACGAAAATGGAAAAAATAGTAATCTGATTGGGCGTGATGCCCAACCTCTGCGCCAACAACGCCCAGCGGTAGCCCATCGGGCGGTGAAAATGGATGTCAAGCCATTCTTCCGTGTCAATCGACTTGAGAGAGGATTCAAATGTGGGTTTAGTGCTCATATTCATATTTTTGTGCATTAAAAAATTGCGCAAAGGTAAGCATTAAAATTGAAATATACAAAAAAAATGCGTAACTTTGTCGTCCAAATGAGTTGGGTCAAACATATTGAACGGCTGGCAGTGGCTACCGTCTATCTTGCGCTGATAGGCTGTGGCTGCTATGCTTGTGCCACGATTGCCGCTCCCGACGGTGGCGACTATGACTACGACCCGCCGCGATATGTGGGCGGAAATCCACCTCTTGGGGCTACACACAACACTAAAAGCAAGATTGTGTTGTCTTTCGATGAATTTATTGCCTTGGAAAGACCCAACGAGAAGGTTATCATCACGCCGCCTCAGTTCAAAATGCCGGTGATAAAGGCGTATGGCAAGACCATCAGCGTGGAGTTGAAAGATACGCTGCTCCCTAACACGACCTACACCTTCGACTTCACGGATGCCCTCGGCGATAATAATGAGAAAAACATTCTTGAAAACTTCACTTATGCCTTTTCGACGGGCGATGTGATTGATTCGCTGGAGATTTCGGGGGTGGTGCTGAATGCGGAGAATTTGGAGCCGATGCCGAATGTGATGGTCGGGATTCATTCCGATTTGTCGGATACGGCTTTCACGCATCTGCCGTTTTTGCGTACGTCAATGACCAACGAGGCGGGGCGTTTTTGGATTCGCAACATGGCACACGGCACCTATCACGTCTTCGCGCTGGACGAGAAAGACCACAATTTTCGGCACGACCAGCCCATTGAAGCCATTGCGTTCTACGATTCGTTGATTGTGCCGTCGTTTGAGCCTGCCGTGCGGACAGACACCGTGTGGCGCGACACTATAACCATCGAAACGCTCAAAGAGGTGCATTACACGCGATTCACGCCCGACAGCATCCTGCTGTGGCTGTTCAAAAGAGGTGCGTCGCAGCAATATTTGGTGAGGTCGGAGCGCATAGTGCCCCACCAATTGACGATGATTTTTGGTGCGCCGATTACCGAACTGCCGCAGTTGCGCCGCCTCTCGCCGGACACTGCCGCTATTGACAGCCTCTTTGATGAACACTTGTCGATGGTGTTGGAGCAATCGCCCGACAGAACACAACTGACTTATTGGCTGACCGATTCGTTAGTCTTCAAAAACGACACGCTGCTCGTTGAGGCGAATTATCTGTTTACGGATTCGCTCAATCAGTTAGTACCAAAAACGGACACTATACAGTTTAATTATAAACGCCCGAAAGCAGCCAAAGAGCCTAAAAAGCCGAAACCACCCAAGGCTCCCAAGCCGGAGGAGCCTAAAAAGGATAAGAAAGATAAGAAGGATAAGAAAGCGACGAAAAAAGAGGAAAAAGCGGCATTGGACGCTGCGGAAAAATTGCAGACAGATAGTTTGCAGGCAGATGATTTACAGGCAGATGGTTTGCCGACGGATAGTTTGCAAACAGATGATTTGCAGGCAGATAGCCTGCTAACGGACGACGAGTTGCTGCCGGATGCGTTGCAGTTGGATGATTTGCTTACAGATTCTTTGCCGAAAGACACCGTCAATTGGCTGGCGGTCGATATTGTGCCGGCGGGGTCGCTGGATGTGCTGGATACGCTGAAAATCACTTTCGCCGAGCCGCTGCTTCCGATGGATTCGTTGTTGGCAATACATATCAACCAAAAGGTGGATACGCTGTGGAAAAGCATCCCTGCGCTCGTTTGGCAAGACACGTTGAATCCGCGCCTGTATTATGCCTATCACGAGTGGTCGTATGGCGCGGAATATCAGGTGCGTATCGACTCGGCGGCTGCTTTCGGCATCTATGATTCGCGCCTCAAAGCGACGGAGGTAACGGTGAAAACGCCCGCAGAGGAAACGTATGCCCACTTGTATGTGAAAATCACAGGTATCGAAGGCAACGGCGTGGGCGAATTGCTGGAGGGCAGCGAAAAAGTCTACCGCCGCACAATCCTCCAAGACGGCGAATTGATTTTTGAAAATCTCAAGCCCGGCAAATACTATCTGCGCTATATCGACGACAAAAACGGCAACGGACAATGGGATACAGGCGATTACACAACCCACCAACAGCCCGAGCCAATGTATTATTTCAATCTCGAAATAGAACTGAAAGGCTATATGGAATTGGAGCAAAATTGGAACGTCACGGAGCTGCCCATCATGCAGCAAAAGCCCGCGGCAATCACGAAATATAAGCCGAAAGTAAAAAAATCGGTAGAAGAACGAAAAAAAGAAAGACAGGATGCAAAAAAGAAAACAACGACTACTCGAACATCGATGCCGGCGGGATTGCCTTTTTAGTGGGCTGTTGCTGCTTCTTATTGGGCAAAGTATCTATGCGCAATTTCAGGACGGCGAAGAACTTGCATACGATGTGAAATACAAGTACGGCATCGTCGTGATGACCGGCGCACGGGCAACGTATCGTCTGACCGCGACCACCTACGCCAAACAGCCGGCGTGGAAGGCTCTCGTGAAACTCAACACCACATCGTTTTTCGACAAAATGTATCTTATGCGCGACACGCTGACGACCTACGCCTCGGTATCCGACCTCAAGCCCCTCTACGCCGAGCGCATAGTGCACGAATCCAACTATCATTTCACGGAAAAAGTGACCACACAAAAATTCAGCCCCGAGCAAACCCAAGTCTATCTGAAACGCTACCGACCCAATCGCACGATGGTGGACACTTTTATGACCGCCGAGGCGGCGGGCTACGATATGCTGAGTATGCTGCTGGCGGCGCGTGCGTGGGATTACGACGAAATGGCGGTGGGCACGGCAACGAAAATAGCCATTTTCTTCGGTGCCGACCAAACGCACATCACCATCCGCTACACGGGCAAGCAAACGATTGAGGTGGGGAAACACCGCTACAACACGTTCAAACTTAATCTCGACCTCGTGGACAAAGCCTTCACCGCGACCAAAGATGCCGTAGAAATCTGGCTCAGCAACGACCAAAACCGCGCCCCCGTCCGCATCAGAGCCAAACTGAAAATCGGCGCAATGGAAGGCGAACTCACGAGTGCGAAGAATTTGAAACACCCGTTTGAGGGGCAAATCAAATAGTTGTCATTAAAAATTTTTATGCTATGTTAGAATACATCAAGGGAGAAATTGTGGAACTGACACCTGCCTCGGTTGTGGTGGAGGCGAATGGATTGGGCTATTTTGTGAGCATCTCACTGAACACCTACTCGGCTTTGAGTGCGCAAAAGACGTGCCAATTGTTTGTGTATGAAGCCATTAGAGAGGATGCGCATCTGCTCTTTGGCTTTGTGGACAAGCGCGAGCGCGACCTGTTTCTGCTGCTGATTTCGGTGTCGGGCGTGGGAGCCAACACGGCGCGGATGGTGCTCTCGTCGCTGGCAGTGTATGAATTGGAAGGCATCATCGCGACGGGCAATGCCAATGCGCTCAAAACGGTCAAAGGCATCGGTGCCAAAACGGCAGAGCGCATCATTCTCGACCTCAAAGACAAGGTGAAAATGGGCGCAAGCCCCGCCGGCGCACCGGCAAGTGCCCACGCCGTGGTGTCTGCAACCGCCCAAGAGGCTGTTTCCGCCTTGGTCATGCTGGGCTTCAATCAGCCCGCCGCACAAAAAGTGGTCAGCAAAATAGCCGCGTCGGAGCCTGCACTCACGGTTGAGCAGATGATTAAAAATGCTTTGAAGGTGCTGTAAAGCATTAACCGAAAAAAATCAGAATATATCCGAATGTGTCCCTGTTCTTACAAAAATAATTTCGCCTTCAAAAGCAGGGTCGTCAGTTTCTGTAATATACCACAAAAGCAACCAATCAGGCTCTATATGACACTCCCAAATATTCAAGGCTTTATATTTACCGTGCAAGGGATGTGGCAAATATGTATCGGGTAGAGTTCCTTTTTCTTGTAATATGTTCATCGCCACAGCAATCATCGGCAAATTCCAATTACGTTTAGAACATAACTTTATATCTTTTTTGAATTGGCTGGAGCGTCTTACATTATACATTGTCAACTATTTTAAACAGTCGGCTAATAGTGCATCCACAGAATCGAAAGACTGTAATTCCTTGTGATTTTGGACTTCTTTTATTGCTTTTGCCGTCTTTGAATTAGGAACATCAATTTCTAAGTCAATTCCGTTTTCAAATAAAAAAGATTGCAACAAAGTAGCGTACTTTCTATAATTTATTTTTATAAAAGTAGGCACGCCTAAATCATTTCTCTCAATTGTTATTCCTGTCAAATATGCCATAAATGTTCTTTTAATGGCACAAAGGTAGTACAAAAATTATTACAAAACAAGTTTCCGCCACTTTTTCCTGAAATTTGGGTAAGTTCAATTAGTAAATGCAAAAACAGGTGCATTTCCCCCAAAAAAAGTTGTACCTTTGCCACGAGATTAGAATAGTATATGTGTAAACGGATAAAGACGCGCGTTTTTTTTGCATTGAGCCTCACGCTCATGCTTTCGGCGTGTGCCGCTCTGCTTGAGGAAAAAGCAAAACAGCCGGAGCCACCCGAAGAACAGCCGCAGTGGATGTTGGACAATGCCACGATAGAAGCCATGACCAAAAACGGCGGACTTATCATCAATTGGCTCAATCCGGAGGATGCGGCTGCGAAGAAGGCTCCCTCCACGCGCGCAAGCAATGACGTAACCGTCGGTCCGGGCGGTGTCCCCGGCACGGTCAATCCGATGACCGAACAGGAGGAGCAGCAACTCGTCTATCAGAAACAGTGGGATGCCTTGAAGCACAGCATGGAGCCTCTTCCCTATATCTATCGCAAAGCCGCCGATTTGACTGTGGACTACGAAACGGATAATGCCAAGGTCGTCTATGACTGGTGGTGGTTTGACGAAGCCGACAAAACGTGGAAGATGAAGCCGACCCACGAGGTTTCCGGTGTCAAGTTGGTGGTTGACCGCTACTGGAACAACTCCTCCACCACCGGCTGGCAACATACTTTGGGAGGAATGGTGGCAGACAATGCGCAGAGTGATGTAGCCAAATGGCAATCCCAAGCCGCCGCCCAAACGCGCTTCGCGGGCTATAAAAAACTGTATCAGGAAATCGACAAATTTCGCTGGGAATATCTCACATATTTGGGACTGAATAAGCTCTTTTTCTCCGGCAGCATGGCGGAAACGCTCATGCTCGACGATGCCGACCCGCAAAAGGCACCCACGCTCCTGCTGCACGAAATGGACACCTACCTGCGGTCTAATTATGTTGGCAGCATCGGCGAAGACAGGGTGTTTATCAACGAAGGAGTTTATCCCGGAGGGCATGGCATCTCCGAAGTGTATCCTCCGCGCCCCGGCGGTTATTCAAAAGAGGATTCAGCCAAACAAATCAACAAATACGGCAAATTTCTTGATGCCGAAAAGATGCTCGCAAGCCCCATCTATGTCTTGCAGCAGGATGCCTCGCTGCCATCCTCGCATCCGGAATCGAGAAATCCCAAATACTCCGCCCCCGCGGCTGCGCGCGGCAAACTGTTTGAGTTTTACATGGGCTACGTCAGGGGGGGGTGAACCCTCGTGGTGGGGTGGCGAGGAAGACGTGGTCATTGTCCTCGACGATATGGATATATACGCCGGCGAAACCAAGCCGGTGGTCATGCGGACTGTTCCGTCCGACATTTCCCTTGTTGGGATGGAATGGCTGTCGTCCGATACGGAGATTGCAGGAGTAACAACCGACGGGAAAGTAATCGGCGTATCCGAAGGGGATGTTACCATCTCCGTCGTTTTCGAGGGCAGGAAATTGGCAAGTTGCAAGGTCAGGGTTACTTATGACCCCGATGCCATTCCGGTGAATAAAATTACGC
>BNTR01000048.1 GCA_025996755.1 Bacteroidia bacterium | reverse complement strand
TCAAAAAGGAAAATTACGGTCTGTTTTTGGACGATTTGAAGGGCTACAAAAACTACAAAGGCGACCGGATGTGGGCGTTGTTTAACCCCAAGGATTTGCCTTACGAACTCGACCGCGACCCGTCTAAGTTTCCCTCTATGGCGGAAATGACGGCGAAAGCCATCGAAAAATTGTCGAAAAACAAAAACGGATTTTTCCTGATGGTCGAAGGCAGCAAAGTGGATTGGGCGGCGCACGACAACGACCCTGTGGGCATTATGACCGAAATGCTGGCATTCGACAAAGCCTGCGGCGTGGCGTTGGATTGGGCGGAAAAGAACGGCAACACGCTGGTGGTGATTGTCCCCGACCACGGCAACAGTGGCTTCAGCATCGGCACATCGCGCTGCAAAGGCTATTCCACCATCACGAAAAGCGAACTGTTTGGTCCGGTTGCCCGCTTCAAAGCCACTTACGAGGGCTTGACAGCCCGTTTGCAAGTGACCCCTCCCGAAAAAATCAAGGAGGTGGTGCAGGATTTGACCGGTTTTGAACTCTCCGGCAAGGAACTCAACACGATAAAAGAAGCCCACGCCAACGGAAAGTTGCACGACACGTTGCGCGACATTTTCAACAACAAACTCTGCTTCGGCTTCACAACCGGCGGACACACCGGCGAGGAAGTCTTTCTTGGCATCTTCGACCCGCGTGGCGCAGGCTTTGAACTGCGCGGACACCACACCAACGTGGAACTCAACCACTATATGCGCGAAGCGATGGGACTTTCTGACTTGGAAACGCTTACTGCACAGCACTTTGCAAAACACACCGACGTATTTGCCGGACTAATTTGCACCATCACGGGCGATGAAAAAGTGAAAATCCTGACGGTCAAAAACAAGAAAAAAACCGTAGAAATCCGGCAGGGCAGCAACACCATCAAGGTCAACGGCAAGGAGGAAAAAATCCCCAGCGTGGTGGTGTATGTGGATGTGAACAACACTTTTTACCTGCCGCAAAGCGTGAGGGAACGGCTAAAATAATGAAGACAATAAAAATCGTTACACTTTTTTCTGTTTTGTCGATTACAGGCATCTCTGCCCAACAGATTGACACAAGCCTCGTTGGGGATTATTTTGCGGCAAGAGCGAATTATTCTTCCAATGAATTGATGGTCAGGGCGGCGTTTGCGCTGTTGAATACGCCTTACGTTGCCCACACGCTGGAGGGGAATGCGGAGGAAACGCTGGTTGTTAATCTTCGGGAGTTGGATTGTATGACTTTTGTGGAGAATTGCGTGGCTCTGAGCACGGCGGCGCAGGAGCCTCAGCCTGATTATGAGCGGTTTGTGCGGCAATTGCAGAAAATTCGCTACCGCGACGGGGTTATCAGCGGCTACACATCCCGATTGCACTATACGACCGATTGGATTTTCAACAATGCGTGTATGGGCATCATCGAAGACATTACGGCGGCTTTGGGGGGCAAACCGTTTCCGGTGCGGGTCGGATTTATGTCGGCGCATCCGGAGTCCTATTCGAGCCTGCAACACAATCCTGTGGATACGGAGAAGATGGCGGTGATTGAAAACGCTATCAATCAGCGGAATACCTATTCCTATATTCCCAAAAATGAAATCAGGAAAAGGCAATCGCAGATTAAGAGCGGCGATATTGTAGGCTTCACGACCGGCATTCCCGGACTGGATATTTCCCACGTGGGCATCGCGTATTGGCACAACGGGCAGTTGAGTTTTATCCACGCCTCGACCAAAGCCAACAAGGTGGTCATCAATCCCGAACCGCTGGTCGATTATTGCAAGGCGATTAAGACGAACACCGGCATCGTGGTCTTGCGGGTAAAATAAATTTTTTGTACCTTTGCACCCATATAAAACTTAAAAAAGACACATAAATGAAAACAGTTAAGCAATTAGTATTGATTTGTGCCCTTTCGTTGGGCATGGTGCCCGCACAGGGACAAAAAAACGAGTATGCGATTATTCCCGCGCCATTGCAGCTGAAAGCGCAATCCGGGCAGTTTCAATTCACGGACAACTCCTTCGCCGGTGTCTTTTTTGACGGTGTGGATGCCGCGAGCGAACAGGCTCTCCGCATTCTGGCTTTCCGCTTCCGTGACGCTGCCGGCATTCATTTGGGTCCGGTAGCCAATGCCCAAAAGGCGGCGATTGTGTGCGTCCGCAACACCAAATTGACGAATCCGGAAGCCTATAAATTGACCGTTGCAAAGAATAAAATCACGATTGAGGCACGCGAAGCCGCCGGATTTTTCTACGCCGCGCAAACTTTGCGCCAGTTGCTACCCGTTGAAATCGAAAGCGCAACGGTGCAAACGGGCGTGAAATGGACGGTGCCTTGCTGTCAAATCAACGATGCGCCGCAATATTCCTATCGCGGGATGCACTTAGACGTGGCGCGCCATTTCGCCTCGAAAGAAGAAGTGATGCGCTACATCGACCAGTTGGCGTTGCTGAAAATAAACACCTTTCATTGGCATTTGACCGAAGACCAAGGGTGGCGCATTGAAATAAAAAAATACCCCAAACTGACCTCTATCGGTGCGTGGCGGTACCGTACATTGGATGGTGCCTACGTTTCGATGCCCAACCGCAAATGGAAAATGGAGAAACACGGCGGTTTTTACACGCAGGACGAAATCAAGGAAGTGGTCGCTTATGCTGCTGCGCGGCATATCAATGTGTTGCCGGAAATTGAAATGCCCGGTCACGCGGTGGCTGCGCTGGCGGCTTATCCCGAACTGTCCTGTTCGGGCGGTCCGTTTGAAGTAGAGGGGCTGTGGGGCGTGTTCAACGACATATATTGTACGCGCGAAGAGACATTTGCTTTTCTGCAAGATATTTTGGATGAAGTTGTTCCTTTGTTTCCGTACAGCTACGTGCACATTGGCGGCGACGAGGCACCAAAGACACGTTGGAAACGTTGTGCGGCTTGCCAACAACGCATGGCGGACGAAGGGTTGCATGACGAACACGAATTGCAATCCTACTTCATCCGTCGGATGGGCAATTATTTAGCCACGAAAGGCAAAAAAATCATCGGCTGGGACGAAATTTTGGAAGGCGGCTTGGCAGAAGGCGCAACGGTGATGTCGTGGCGCGGCACCGAAGGCGGTATTGCAGCAGCAAAAATGGGACACGACGTGATTATGACCCCTAATGGTTATATGTATCTCGACCAGTATCAATCGGAAGAAAAAGATAAAGAACCGCGCGCGATTGGCGGCTATCTGCCGATTGAAAAAGTATATAATTACAATCCGCTGCCAAGCGAATTGACAGCCGAACAAAACAAGCACATCATAGGTGTGCAAGGCAATGTGTGGACGGAATATATGCTCAATGAGGACATTCGCCAATTCAGGATTTTCCCGCGCATCGACGCCGTCGCCGAAAATGGCTGGCTGCCTCAAAGCAAGAAAAATTACCCCGATTTCAAACGCCGCTTGCAGCAGATGACTAAACGCTATGACATTATGGGTATTAAGTACTCACAAGCGTTTATCAATAATCCGATGGTGGAGAAGAAATGATTTGCTGGGTATATGTGCGAAAAAATAGCTAAGCATCTCAATTAAAATCAATTAATGTATAGCACAGGCATTTTTTTCTACTCTTTGGCGGTGCGGTTGGCTACTTTTTTCAATCGCAAGGCGAAGTTGATGGCTGACGGTCAGAAGCAGACTTTTGACTTGTTGAGGCAAAAAATCGACCCGAAGGCGCAATATGTGTGGTTTCACGCAGCCTCTCTGGGCGAATTTGAGCAGGGGCGACCGTTGATGGAGAAAATCAAACAGCAGCATCCGCAGACAAAAATTCTGCTCACGTTTTTTTCGCCATCGGGCTATGAAGTGCGCAAGAACTACTCGGAAGCGGATGTTGTGTGCTATCTGCCACTTGATTTCAAGAAAAATGCCGAGCAATTTTTGGCCTTGGTGCCGTTGGATAAGGCTATTTTCATCAAATATGAATTTTGGAAAAACTATTTGGACACGTTGAGGCAACGCGGCATCCCCACTTACATTATCTCGGCGCGATTCACGCCTAAGCAGATTTTTTTCAAGTGGTATGGTCGCACTTGGCTCAATATTTTGAAAAATTTTACGACCCTGTTTGTGCAGGATGCTCAATCCAAAGAATTGTTGGCGGCAAACGGCATTCGCAACGTGGTTGTGAATGGCGACACCCGTTTTGACCGTGTGCACGAAATCTTTATGCAAAAAAAACAACTGCCTCTGATTGAACAATTTTTGCATACTTCGGAAAGCAAAAAAGACTTGGCATTGGTGGCAGGAAGCACTTGGCAGCCCGATGAACACCTGCTCATCCCGTATTTCAATGCACATCCCGAACTGAAATTGCTCATCGCGCCACACGAAATCGGCGAAGACCGCATTCGGCAAATCACGAGCCAACTCAAACGCCCCTGCCTGCGCTATTCCGAACTGACGGAAGCCAATGCAGGCACGGCTGATTGCCTGATTATCGACTGTTTCGGACTGCTCTCGTCCATCTATCGCTACGGAGAGATTGCCTACATTGGCGGCGGATTTGAAACCGGTCTTCACAATGTGTTGGAGGCTGCTGTGTATGGCATTCCGGTGCTTTGGGGACCCCAATACGCCAAATTCAGGGAGGCGAAAGATTTGATTGCTTTTGGCGGCGGACTGTCGGTGCGCGATGCCGCCGAGTTCAACAACCGCATGGATGAATTATTGCTTACGCCCGACCGGCGCGAAGAAACGGGCAAAAAAGCGGGGCAATTTGTCGCCCAAAATTTGGGCGCAACCGATACAATTTATGCAAAAATCTAAAGCATACATTGATAGGATTCGACCACGCCGATTAAAACACCATTGTCAATCACAACCAAAGTGTGCACATTATGCTCCTTAAATATGGTTGCAGCCGACATTATGCTCTCCGAACTGCCGATTATACGGGGATTTCGATTGATGATGTTTTCGATTGATGTATTCAGAACTTCTTGATTATCATACTTTTGAAACGCCCTGCGAACATCGCCGTCCGACACGATTCCCTCTATTTTGCCATTATCGACAATGATTGCCAACGACAGACGCGCCTTGCTCATTTCGAGTAAAGTTTCGCCGATTTTTGCCTGCGACGACACAATAGGGAGGTCGTCGGTGCGCATCACATCTTTCACGCGCATCAGCAGACGTTTTCCCAAACTGCCTCCCGGATGAAATTGGGCAAAATCGTTTGCCTGAAAATTGCGCCGGTTGATGAGTGCGCAGGCTATCGCATCGCCCATTGCCAGCATAGCGGTGGTGGATGAAGTGGGTGCCAAATTCAATGGACACGCCTCCTTTTTGACCGCGATATTCAAGTGATAATTCGACCACTGCGCCAACAGCGAGTTGGGGTTGCCGGACATGCCGATTAGGGGGATTTTTCGTTTCACCAAAAGCGGGATAAAACGCAACAGCTCATCCGTTTGCCCCGAATAGGAGATGGCGAGGACGACATCGTCCGCCGTGACCATGCCCAAATCGCCGTGGAAAGCATCCAAGGGGTTGATAAAAAAGGACGGCGTGCCGGTGCTCGCCAATGTGGCGGCGATTTTCGCCCCGATATGCCCCGATTTGCCAACGCCCGTGATGATTAGTTTGCCTTTGCATTGGTAGGTCAACTCAATTGCCTTGTCGAAATCGTCCGTCAATTGCGGAATCAAATCCAATAACGCTTGCGCCTCATCTTGAAGGCAGCGGATGGCATCGTTTTTTATTTTACTCATACCTTTTTTATTTATAATAGGGAAGATATAACAGTTTCTAACTCTTTTAGATACAGCATATTCGGACCATCGCTGAGGGCTTTGTCCGGATTGGGATGCGTTTCAAAAAAATAGCCGGTTGCGCCAAAAGCCTTGGCTGCAAGTGCCATAGCGGGGATAAATTCGCGATTGCCGCCCGTTTTGCCGCCTGCCGACCCCGGACGTTGAACAGAGTGCGTGCAATCCATAATCACGTGTGGCGTGAATTGCTTCATATCCGCGATGTTCCGAAAATCAACGGCTAAGTTGTTGTAGCCGCATACATTACCGCGTTCCGTGAGCCATATCTCACGCCCGTTTGCCTCTTTTACCTTCTCAATCGGATATTTCATATCCTGACCGGAAAGGAATTGCGCTTTTTTGATATTGACAACTTTGCCTGTTTGAGCGGCTGCCACCAAAAGGTCGGTTTGGCGGCAGAGAAATGCCGGAATTTGAATCACATCCACCACTTCGCCCACCGGAGCCGCTTGGCAGGACTCGTGAATGTCGGTCAATAACGACAATCCGTACTTGGATTTTATGTCTGCTAACATTTGCAGCCCGCGTTCCAGTCCGGGTCCTCTGTAAGACTGAATAGACGTGCGATTGGCTTTGTCAAAAGAGGCTTTGAACAGGATATTGATGCCATATTTGGTATTCAATCGCACTAATTCTGCGGCAACTTCTTCCAAAATGTCGCCGGATTCGATGACACAAGGACCTGCTATGAAAATTGGTTTGCTGTTCATTTTCCAAAAGATTTAAGGACGTGTTCCACCTGCGCAATATGCTCGGGCAAATCCACTCCAATGGTTTCAAACTCTGTTTCGTGAGCGCGGAGTTTGTAGCCGTGCTCCAACGCGCGCAACTGTTCCAGCGATTCGCCCACCTCCAACTCCGTTTGGGGCAGGGTGGGGTAGAGCATCAGAAAATCGCGCTTGTAGGCATAAATCCCGATGTGTTTGAACACCCGCGCTTTGCCTCGCACATTGGACGGGACGACCGAGCGCGACATATACAGGGTGTCACCTTTCAAATCGGTTACAATCTTCACCGCATTCACGTCTTCAATGGCGGACTGTTCGGTAATTTCCTTTTTCAGAGTGCCGAAATAAACGCTCTCGTCCTTAAAAATTTCAATCACCTGCCGAATCATTCGGGGGTCAATCAGCGGCTCGTCGCCCTGAACATTTACAAACAAATCGCCCTCCACTTTGCGTGCCACTTCTGCCACCCGGTCGGTGCCTGTTTTATGATTGGAAGAAGTCATAACCACCTCCAAGCCATACTGTTGGCACGCTTTTTCTATTCGTTCATCGTCGGTTGCGACACACACAGCCGAAAATTCCGCCACTTTTTTTGCCTGTTGATACACCCACCAAATCATCGGCTTGCCGCAAATATCGGCAAGCGGCTTCCCCTCGAAGCGGGAAGAATTGTATCTTGCGGGAATCACTCCAATTATTTTCATTTGCTTGTATTTTTATTGTTACTTGTATTGACTGTCAGTTTATTTTCGCTCATCCGTACAATATATTGCTGAATGATAGCCTTTAATTGCGTTTCCATTTCCTGTAGGGGCACTTTGTCATGGCGGGCTTTGAGAGCCTCTACCAAATTGTCGTGAAGCAAAACGTCTGATTTATAGGCATATACGGCGTTTGTGGTTTGTCCGTCGAACTGCAAAAAATAATCGCCTTTGGTAAATTGATAGCGCGGACTATTGTAGTTCGCCACAAATTTATCATCCTCGCGGGTGTTGAAAATATCCTGACCAAAGGCGAAATAGGGCTTGTCGTAGTTCAAATAGCCTAAAATGCTCGGCATAATGTCCGTTTGCTGCACGGGCATCGTTTTCAGTCCTTTCAAATCGCTGCTTGGATGGTAGAACAAAATGGGCACTGCGTAGCGGTTTATGTCCGTCAGATATTCGTCGTGCGCGGTTTGATTGGTGTGGTCTGCCGTGAGCACAAACAGGGTGTTTTTGTACCATTCGTATTGCGCCATTTTTTTGAAAAACTGCCTCAGAGCATAGTCTGTATAGCCCACGCATTTGTGAATGGGCTGCGTGCCTTCGGGGAATTTGCCTTCATACTGTTGCGGAATTTTGAACGGGTGATGCGAACTTGCCGTAAACACGGAACTCACAAAAGGCTGCTGCATTTCGCCCATTTTGTCGGCATAAAACTGCAAAAAAGGTTCATCCCACACTGCCCACGTGCCGTCTAAATCCTTGTTGCCATATTCGTCCAAGCCAAAATAGGCATCAAATCCGGCACTTTTGGCATACGCCGAAAAACCCATTGAGCCGTTGGGCGCACCGTGAAAAAACGCCGAGTAATAGCCTTTCTCTTTCAAAATGTCGGCGATGCCGCTTATCTCGTTGGTAGAATACGGAGTTACAATGAACGGCTCAATAAACATCGGGATGCTCGACAGCACCGACGGCATGGCATCAATCGACTTGCGACCATTGGCGTAGGAATACTCAAACGTCAGCCCTTCGGCGTAGAGCGAATCCAAAAACGGCGTGTAGCCCTTGTAAGTGCCATTATCCAAATGGGTATTGAAAAATCCGGAGTATTCTTTTCCAAAACTTTCAATAATCAAAATCACCACATTCAGCGGTTTAAATGCCTCTGTGGGCTGTGGCTGATGAATTGGCGAATAAATCGCTTCCAATTCGGCTTCATCCTTAAAATAGGCGGGGTTTTTATACACCGTTGTGCCCAATGTGCGAATGATGCAAAATGGGGTGTTGAGCACAATGGCGGTTTCAGCAGGCTTATTAACATAAGCATTTGCATTACTGAGCGTTATGGGGCGAACAGTGGGTCCAAAGCCTCCACGAATACCAATGATGGAGAAATACACAACCCCACACATTAGCAGCGTGTGCAGCGAATAATACAAAACATTCCGTCGTAGGGGTAGGGCGCACCCTGCCCCTACCGCATCATCACCACCAGCGGGTTTGTAATACAATTTAAAAACCGCAAAAATCAGAGCAAATATAACCAAAGTGACGTACCAATAGTCCAAAGCGGCATGTAGAAACACCGCAGAGAGATTGCCCTCATTCTCAAATTCCGAAAAAAAAGTGCCGGTAGTGCGCCGATTGGTGAACGGAAAATAGCCGATGTCCAAGCAGTTAGCCAACACCGCAATGCTGTTGCTCACCACAAACACCCACTTCGCAACAGTCTGATAAACAGCATTTAACCGAAACTTGAAAGGCAACACCTGCATCAATATATACAGCAAATTGGTATAAATAATCGCCGAAATATCGAACTGCAAACCACCTTTCAACAGCGTCCAAAGATGGCTAAAAGTCACATCCGGAAAATAACCTTTGTTAATAAGGAAAAACGCGATGCGGCAGAGGTAATAGACCACCAGCATCAGCCCCAAATTACAGAGGACTGCGAAAGCAGGCTCTGCTTTTAAAATATTCTTATTCATAACCAATTTTGTTCTATTCACAGAACAAAAGTACTACTTTTTTGTTTTATATGCAAAACAATTTCTCGAAAATATTTTTTTTTGCATTATTCAAAAAATAATGTTAATTTTGCACGAGATATGAAAAAGATACACATCATTACGCCGGTCAAAGATTCGTTACACACAACGATTCAGACTATTGAGAGCATCATGGCTTCGGACATCGCTTGTCCGATTGAATACACCGTTTACAACGATTTCAGTTCGGACGAAAACTCGGCAAAGCTCGTTGCTTTGTCCAAAGAAAAAGGTTTTAATCTGTTGAATTTAAGCGATTTAACACAAAATCCATCTCCTAATTATTTGTTGGTTTTGCAAACGGCTCAACAGCGTGCTTTGAGTGAAAATGCACATTTGATAATTATTGAATCAGACGTAACTGTGCAGCGGGACACGATACAAACGCTTTACCAATTAGCAATTGCCAATGACCAATTGCCCGTTGGGATGGTGGCTGCGGTGACTGTGGATGCCGCAGGCGAGGTGAATTTTCCATATCTGTTCGCAAAAAAGTATAAACACGAAGCGGTGAAAACTAACAAACGGCTGAGTTTTTGTTGCACCATGTTGACTCATGCGTTTTTATCCAAATTTGATTTTCGCCATTTGAATCCCGATAAAAATTGGTATGATGTAACCATTTCGCATCAATCCGTGAAGTTGGGTTTTGCAAATTATTTGTTAATGCAGTGTCCTGTGCTGCATTCTCCCCACAGCAGTCGTCCGTGGAAACTGCTGAAATACACCAATCCGGTGAAGTATTATTGGCTGAAATACACTAAAAAATTAGACAAAATATGACGAAGAAAACACCCATGGTTTCGGTTGTTGTGCCCATCTACAATATGGAGGCGTATCTCGCGGAAACAATGCAGTCGATATTGGCTTCGCATTTCGCCGATTTTGAAATTGTGCTGGTGGATGATGGTTCCAAAGACAAATCCGTTGAAATAGCGAACACTTTTGCACGCGATTTTGCAAATGTGCGTGTGTTCACACAACAAAACAGCGGCGTTTCTGCGGCTCGTAACCATGCCATACGGGAGGCAAAAGGCAAATACATCCTGCCGGTGGATGCGGATGATTTGATTTCGCCGGACTTTATCGACAGTGCGGTGGAGGTGTTGGAAAATAATCCGCAAATAAAAGTCGTTGGCTGCCGAGTGGAACGCTTTGGTGAAAAACAAGGCGAAAAAAAATATCCAAAATTTTCGCTTCGCCTGTTGGCTCGCAAAAATATGATTGTCAATAGTTCCATGTTTCGCAAAGCCGATTGGGAAAAGACGAAGGGCTACTGCGAGGAAGAGATTTTTTGTGAAGATTGGGATTTTTGGCTATCCCTGTTTGAAACAGGCGGTGAATATGTGCGTTTGCCATTTATAGGCTTGCAATACCGTGTGCGCATAAATTCGCGCCGTTCCGATGTGCACACCAACAAAAAGAAAATGGTTAACCTAATCAATCAAAGACACAAAGAATTTATACACAAACAATTAGGTGGAAAGTTGCACTACCACCGCACTTGGTCGCGGCTGCTTAATTTTTTCCAATAAATAGCAAAATAGAGATGAACGAGAAAAACAAACTTGTCCCATCCTTTATCTAACTCTTTGATAATGGCAACATTTTCGTGGCGTGCATTTTCTCGTTGCATACTGGAAATACCGGACATGTCAAAAACTGCTACCGGAAACCGGACATGTTTGAATTGGCAGTGAGCATGCGCGCATTGTTTGAAAAACTTATAATCCGCACAAATTTTGTATTGTTCATCAAAAGGATATTGACGTAACAAGGCGGTTTTGGCAAATGCACTTTGATGACTAAAATACATTTTGTGCAGATTGCACGGTTCTTTGGCAATTTTTTCTCTATACGCCCCGTCTGCGTTTTCGATGAGAATATCCCCATAGATAATATCCGCCGCATCAAGTTCATCTACAACTTTTTGAATGATTGTGTTGTCCGCAAAAGCATCCCCGGCATTCATAAAACAAATCCAATCTCCTGTTGCTAACCGAATGCCCTTATTCATCGCATTGTATATTCCTTTATCCGGCTCGCTAATCCAATGAAACAGTCTATTTTCATGTTTTTTGATTATCTCAATAGTGCCATCGGTGGAGCCTCCATCCACGATAATGTATTCAACAGCATTATATGTCTGATTGATAACAGACAACATCGTTTTTTCAAGGACAGCGGCTGCATTAAAAGTTACAGTGACAATCGTGATTTTGGGATGAGTTTCTATCATTTTTTTGGTTTAAAAGTACAGTTTCAATAGCTGTCGCACAAAATAGACAGGCGTTTTCAGAATTTTGAAAATACTGTCTCTGTGATAAAATTTACGTGCATAATAAAAATCGGCTTTTTTGTTTTGTGTGATAGCGTTTGGATGTTTGATTGGACGAATCGAACTCGTGGGCAGATTTGCACTTCTGTTTTTCTTCGCAGATGTATGAGTCGCATTTTCGCCAAAACCTATGTTCGACACCAAATTTTTATTGGGAATAATGGCTAATCCCTTGTTAATCCAAATCGAAAACGTCCACTGATAATCCCATGTGTCAATTTTATGCTGCTGCATGAGTTTGAAGATACGTTTATAATACCGAATAATAGACGCATCTTCTTTAAAATAGCAGTTGAGCATATTTTCAAATTGCAGCAAGGAAATCCCGCTTACATCATAGTGATATTTTTCCCATGAACTGCGCCATGAAGCCCACCCCCAGACATGACTGAATGCTGAAAAATAATAGGAGGCATCCCCCCGCTCAATACCGAGTTGATGGTTTGTGCCACCAATAAACATGACTTCGTCATTATCCCTGTACCTTTCCAATAATTCCCGGCAGTACATGAAAAAATCGGGATGCGGCAAACAATCATCTTCCAAAATAATACCTTGTTCTACATTGTCGAAAAACCAAGTGATGGCAGAACTGACAGCTAAGCCACAACCCAAGTTTTCAGTTCTGAAAAGGGTTTTTACTTCGCAATCCCAATCCACTTGCTTGATAATGTCACGCGTTTGTTGGCATTTTTCGGCTTCGCCCTCTCTATTGGGGCGCGCACCATCGGCAGCCACATACAGATGCTTCGGCTTTGCCTCCCGAATGGCATTAAAAACCTGCTGAGTAGTGTCAGTCCTGTTGAAAATCAAAAATAAAACTGGCGTTTCAAATGGCATAATTAAAAAAAATTAACGATTTATATATTCCGGATTAAATTCAAATTTTTAGCAATATATACTTTATAGCCCCTATCTATGATAGCATCATTCAGGCTCACATGTTCAGCAAAGGATTCCACCTCTTCGTCATCGTTTGATATGGCTGTATATCGCAAGCCTTTGATTGCCTGATATTTATAGATAGCCAATCCTCCAAAGGCTGAATAGACAGAGGTATAAGGTTGTTTGGCAATCAATTTTGTAACTCGCAATGTTGATGCTCTGCGTTCTTGCCGATTTCTTATCCCGAGTGTTTGCATATCTATTTTTTGTTTCACCTCAGAGAAAGGATAAAGGTCATAATAGCGAAAACGACAGCCGGAAAACGATACCCCATTGGCACAAAGAGCACCCCAATCATCCGGCGCATAGGGGATAATATTGGCAAAATTTTTGCAATTAAACCAAAGAATATCTATATCTAACACAATCATATAATCATAGTCCTTGTTTTGCGCCTCTATCCACTCCAAATACATATTTCTGTATCGAGCCATTTTTTCAATGCGATGATGCGAAAACCAAGGGTTTACACTATTTAATTGTTTAGGAGGCACTGTTTGTGTCCCGAAATCATTTGAAATCACATAGACACCCTCACTCTTTTGCGCCCAGTCAGACAAAACGTGTTTGGTGTCGTCTTTACTGTCATTTTCTATAATCAACACATCGCACGACAAAAAGGTTTTTCTCAGCCTTTCAATTCTGCGAATATTTTTTTTGAGTCGCGGAGCGCAATCTCGCGCCAATGCACAAATAACTGCGTTAGAATTTTTCACCATCGTCTGCCTTTGTAATAATTGGGTGCAAAGGTACAAAATATTTTAATGCGTTGCCCATTGCCTGTTTGGCATCAAATCCTACTCTCATTGTACATATAAATTTAAGTTCTTCAATATCATTCAATAATTACCCATTTGCCGCCTTTGTCGGGACCTTCGCGCCTTAGTAAGCCTTTGGCTTTGAGTTTGGCAATGTTTTCTTCTACTTTTCTTGCAGACATTCCTACTATCACTGATAATTCTTTTGAAGAAATCTTGTGATTGTCAAAAATACTATCAAGTATTAGTTTTTGATTTTTAGTCAAATTTTCTCCGACCTTTTCTCCGACCTTTTCTCCGACCTTTTCCGTATTTCCCATATTTTCTCCGACCTTTTCAGTGAAGTTTTCTACCCTGCCCGACATATCAACTTTGCCGTCTTTCAGCATAAATGTGATTTTTGTTTTGTCAATTGTGGTTTCAAATAGCACTTCTTGTTGGGTTTCTTGCTTCCATACGAGCATTTTGTCGAAGCCGTAGCCGGCATTTTCGCAGAGTTTGGCGGTGCGGAACAGTTTTGCCAATACCGGATTGCGGGGGACGGAAACATCCTCTTTCATCAGTTCGGCAATTGGGCGCGGCAATGTTCCGGGGTTTTCAAACTCAATCCGATTGGTGAAAACGCGGATGCGCGGCTTCATCGGGCTGAAATAATCCGCGTGAATCAGCAAATTGATTAGGGCTTCGCGCAACGCATCCAACTGCTTATTGTCTTCGCGACCAATGCCTAAATCGCCGATATACAACGGATTATCGGCATAAATGCGCAGGCGTTGAACAAGCACAAAGTAGTATTCCCAAAGATTTTCTTGCTCCTGAACGCGGTAAGTGTAACGCGGCTCGGCATCTGCGTATGACAAGCCGGGTATTTCCAAATAATCAATTCTGAAATCCGGGAAGCGGTCTTGTATTTCATCATTATCGCCTAAAAACAGCAAGCCGCCGTAAGTCAATTTATCATTTCTGACCAATTGCAATTTATGATTGAAAGTATTGTCATCCAGCGCATTATAAGTCAATTCCGGTAACATTCGCCTCAGATAATCGCGAAAATTTTTGTAGGATGCTTTATTGAATGAGTCCACTGATGTACCCTCAACAGGCTTAGACGACATCATGCCAAAAGATTGGTCGCGATATAGCGCATTGATTTCGTATTCAGTTGCCCGCTGGTCGCCGCTGGCTGCGCGAATAAACGTGTTTTGCAACGAATTGAAATAGATGGGTTTTACCTCCGCCGATGGGATATAAAACGCCAAAACGGTTTTCCCGTCAATATCATATTTCTTACAATCAGGCTTGATTACTACATTAAATTTGTTTTTAGAACGCAAAGTGGTTACTAAATCTTGCTCTATTTTCTCCGGATTATTCACGCCCGTCACGTCAAACATCTTCCCGTGCTGGGCAACACCCAACACAAGCCAGCCTCCCGATGAGTTGGAAAACGCGCTGACCGTTTCCCAAACATCCTTAGGAAGCTCCACAGACGCCGCCTTGACTTCAAAATCGTCCCATTCGACATCTGACAAACGCTTAAGCAGGTTTTCTTTATCCATTTTATTTTATACGATGGTGCAAAGGTTCAACTAACTCCTCCATCCGACAAGCAATCTCTTTTCCTGCAAAAGCCACGCCCAATAGTGCGATGCGCTTGTTTTCGCCGGCATATCGCTCAGAATAGCGGCATTTATGGATTTGCGCCAATGCCTCGTCTAACAATTTATTGGGAGCCCCCTTGGCGGCATATTTCACTTCTGCAATCACTACCCGCTCCTGCCATGTCCACACAGCATCTATCCTGCCCTTGTCGGTATTCACTTCGGCATCCACCTTGAAGCCCAGCATATTGAGCCACAACAAGATGAGCGAATGATAATACGCTTCGCGCGGAATATGCAACTGATTGGGGATGCGAGCAAACATTGCTTGCATACTGCGTTCAAAAGGGAGTGCGTCGCCATTCAATAACTGTTCCATCATTTGCCTGCATCCTCTGTTCACCTCCGGCAAAGAAGTTGCTGCATAACTTGCTAATAAATGGGTCGTTAGTGCCTTGTTCACCTCTTCATTGGGAACACCCAATGTGTAGAGCATGGTGTCGCCAAACGGATCCCTTTCTTTCTTTTTTATGGTCAAATAACCCGTTTGAAACATCAATGTCTGCGGATTTATAGCCTGAATATCAAAACTGTCAAAATCCGCAGCTTGCATCCGAATAGGCTCCAAAAGCGATTTCACATCATCGTGCTCTTTTAATATATTGACTATAAAAGTAGGCGAACCCGTGGTAAACCAATGGTCAGTAAACTCTTGCTGCCTAAAAAACATCAAAGTTGAAAATGAATTATACACAAACGTTTCGCCATCCCAAGAATAGCCGTCATACCAGTATTTGATTTTCTCAATTGCCTCCTGTTTGCTGCATTCATGCTTTTGAGCCAGCTCTGCAATATAGGGGTCAAAACAGGATTCCAGTTCTGCCTGCGTATAGCCGCAAATCGCGGCAAACTGCGCTTCAAGAGTAATATCAACCAGATTGTTTAATCCTGAAAAAATAGAAACCTTGGAGAATTTGGACACGCCCGTCAAAAACACAAAGCGCAAATGCTCATCGGCAGCTTTCATCACTTGATAAAAATTGTGAAGAATGGTACGAATTTTGTCAGCCTTTTCCAAATCGGTCAAATTGTCAATGATTGGTTTGTCGTATTCGTCAATCAAAACCACTACTTGCTGCTTCGTGGATTGATGCAGCTTGTGAATTAACTCTCTAAATCGGGAGGCTACATCTTCCGTTTCAAGCACGATTTCATACGCTTGCGCGATTTCCTTCAAAGAAGCCATTAACGAACGAACCAAAGCCTCCGGCGTGTGAAGTGCCATCCCCCCAAAATCCAAGCGAATGACCGGATGCGACACCGTCCAATCCCAATTATTCTCAATCCACAGTCCTTTAAATAAGGATTTGTTGCCCTTAAAGATGGCTTCCATCGTGCTCACCAGCAGCGACTTCCCAAATCGTCGCGGGCGCGACAAGAAGAAAACTCTGCCCGATGTGATAAGGCGATGTATATTCTCCGTCTTATCAACATACAAGCAATCATCATTGCGCAAATTCGCAAACGACTGTATTCCGATAGGTAATTTTTGCATAATCTTTTAATTTGTCGCAAAGTTACACATTTTTTGCTCACCTCCGCCCAAAATCGTCATACAAAGTCTGCAAAATCGCTTGACTGCGCTGTGCACGCTCAACAGACGCGGCAGGCTGCTGCAATATCCACGTGTCGGCATTGTTGTCATAGACAGAAACGCCCGTGCTGTCTCTAAATCCGAAGCCGTTGTTGAACGTGAAAAAGGCGAATGGGTAGGTGTAGGAGGTGCTGCACACGTCGCGGCTCCATTCAAAATCAGCGTGCGGCAAATTTAGTTGGGCAAGCAAAGTTGCTGCTAAATCCGTCTGATTGAGGAACATATCCATTACAATCGGTTCGCTCACCGCACCGCCAATCCACAGCATCGGTGTGTGGAAAAAGTCAGGGTCGCGCTGTGTTACCGTTGCCGGATAGCAAAAGCCGTGGTCGGGGATGATGATAATCAGCAGGTTGTCCCAAGCGGGGGAGGTTTTCAGTTTGTTAACAAACTTGCCCAAACAGTCGTCCGTGTAGGCAAAGGCATTGGGAATTGCCTCTTTCAGACGGCTGTAAGGCACTTCAAAAGGCTCGTGGCTGCTCAAAGTCAGAAATCCGGTGTGCCAGGGGGCATCGGTTCGCTGCTGAATGGCTTGCTCCAGATGCTCAAACGTGACCGCATCGAAAACGCCCCA
>BNTR01000047.1 GCA_025996755.1 Bacteroidia bacterium | reverse complement strand
TGCTGGTGGCTTACAAAAAACACACCCACTCCATCACCGCCGACAATGGAACCGAGTTCGCAGAGCACGAATATATCGCTAAAAAACTCGATTTGGACTTCTTTTTTGCTCACGCTTACTCCTCTTATGAGCGCGGACAAAATGAAAATACTAACGGCTTGATACGCCAATATATCCCAAAAGGAACTGATTTTGATAACTACTCATACGATTATATTAAACTGATACAGAAGAAGATAAATAGCCGTCCAAGAGAAAAACTCGGCTTTAAGTCTCCAACTGAAGTTTTTTATCTATCTTTGTAGAACTTTTTGTCGCACTTAGAAGTTGAATCCACCACCCGATATCTTCCCTAAAAATATTTTGCCAATCAAAAAATAAGTTTTACCTTTGCCGTAATGAAACAAAAAATACAAACAATGAAACAGAAAAATTAGAATTGTAACATATTGACAATAGGGATTTTACTCTCTTATTCTTCATATTCGAAATCTAGTAAATTTCATCCGAGAATAAGTTTGCGAAAGTCCGCGCTGTTTGGCGTGGGTTGTTCGTTGCTTATTTGGATGAAACGGTTTACTAGAGCCAGAATATGGAATAAGCAATTAACGAATGATTTCACGCTTTTATATTTTCAAATGGCGACAGATACAGACATACACATTGGGCAACGGATAAAGCAAATATTGGCAGACAGGAAGCGCAGTATCGCTTGGCTCGCCGGAGAGGTCAATTGCAATCGCAGTAATTTTTGCAAAACTCTGAAATGCAAACATATTCATTCCGAGTTGTTGTACCGTATTTCTATCGCTTTGGAGGAAGATTTTTTTGCTTTGTATTCCAAAAAAATTGCAGAATCTTTAATGAGGTAAAAATCGCCACATTTTGTGGTAAAATTCGCCACACTTTTATGCTGATTGGTTAAAAATAATTTTCTACCTTTGCACTCATAAAACAGAATTTCTTGCAAGAACAATGTTTTGTGATTTATAAAAAAATGTTTTATTAAAAAAGTTAAAAGTTATGAAAAAGATGAATGTTGTGCAAATGGAAAATTTGCAAGGTGGACGCTGGGTTCCCGATGGATGGCAATGGAGTGTAGAAGAACACATTGGATGTGCTATTGGCGGATTCCTCGCTGGCGGTGGTGTCGGCGGTGTGGTTGCATACGGAGCATGCCTTTTAATTTGCAGCTAAGTTAATCGTTAGAAAATCTCAAATAAATTTATAGTTTATCATTTGGTAAAATAGAAATTTATTTGAGGTTTTTGTATTATTTGCTCAATATAAGTTGTAATGAAAATTGGTACAATATTCTTCTTGAGGTGGAAATCTTTTGTTCGTCACCCTTTGTTTGAGCAGACGGTTGTGTTTCGCTCACTAATAGCAATTTACATATTTTCTTTATTATGTTTAATTTGTTTTTTAGGTTCATTCCTTGATTATTTTAGCAATGCATTGTTTCCAAATGAAACAAACTCCTTGAAAATATTTGTATTTTGGATAGTGCCATTACTTTTTCTTGACTTCATTTTGAAATTTATCTTCAAAAAGAGGCTTTTTCAATTTATATCTATTCTACGATTTCCTAATAGTAAGAAGAGTGTTTTAGTTTATTCTGTTGCCAAGGAATTTCTCAATCTTTGGAATGTTTATTTGCTGTTTTTTTTCTTTTCATACTTGACAAGCAATATTTCCACTGATTATGGCATATTCGTTACTATTGTTTCTTTTGTAATTATAATTGCTTCGCAAATAATGATTAGTTTATTGGTAAATACACTTAAACAAAACCAAATAGATACCTTATATAAACCGTTAAGTCATTTTTCTTTAGGCATATCATCAAAGAGTTGTATAGGTAATTATCTATCGCTAACTATCAAAATGTTTATACGCTCTCCTCGTCTCAGACAACAAATGCTGTCTTATTTGCTAATAACAATTGCTTATTATTATCTGATTAGCAAACAAGAAATTAATTTTTCCCAAATGGGACTTTTATATACATCAATCATTTTTATTTTATTTCCACTTATATTTAATCAATTTCTATTTTCTGCCGAAGCTGCATTTTTTGACCACATGATGATTACACCGAATTTTAGAACTATATTGTTGGCAAGATATATTTTATACCTTGTTTTTTCAGTCATTTCATTTGTTATTTTATTGTTTTTATTCCCGTTTAGTTGGGAATTAATAGCAATTTTACTTTACTGTGCAGGATGTATTACTTTATTATCCTTCAGTAGTATTTTGTTTATCAGTAAAAAAATTGACTTATTCGGTTCTCAATATAAAATGATGACACAAACATCTTCTGCTCAATCGTTTACTGTCTTATTGGTTTATGCCCTTTTAATCAGTTTAGTGATTTTGATTTCATTTGTATTTTCGCCTCAGATTGCCGTTTGGTTTATGTTTATTACTGGCGTAGTTTCAATTTTGTTCTCTAATGCGTGGCTCAAGTATCTATATAGGTGTTTTTACCCCAATAAGTATGAGAAAATGGAAATTTTTAGAATTCAATAATAAAAATGTAAGTTATGGAAATAGAAATTAAAGATTTAACGAAAAGTTACAATAAGCAAATGGTATTATCTATCCCCGAGTTGTCTATCGCCAAGGGCGAATTGATAGGACTGATTGGGAATAACGGCGCAGGAAAAACAACGTTTCTGCGACTACTGACCGATTTAATAAAAGCCGATTCTGGTGTTATTTATTCAAGAAATAAAAACATCAGCAAAACAGAAAAGTGGAAGTTTTACACTTCGGCATACATTGATACGGGGTTTTTGATTGAATTTTTTACACCGGAAGAGTATTTCAGTTTCATTGCATCAAACTATAAGATAAACACGAATGAAGTGCAAGAGATGCTTTCCTGCCTGACTGATTTTATGAATGAAGAAATACTTGGTAAGAAAAAATATATCCGCGATTTTTCGTTGGGCAATCAACAAAAAATAGGAATAATAGGCGCGATATTGTCTAAACCGGAAATATTGCTTTTGGACGAGCCGTTTAATTTTTTAGACCCAAGTTCGCAGTATTTTATCAGCAACTACTTGAATGAACTGAACAAACAATTTAATACTACAATAATTATATCCAGCCATAATTTGGAATGCATCTATAATATTTCCTCCCGAGTGTTATTGTTAGAGAAAGGGGTTATCATCAAAGATGTTTCGCCTGTAAATAATGAATTAAGAGAAGAACTCAATAATTATTTTAAGATACATGAATAAGTATTTAAACTTTTCGCCGTTCTATTTTTTCTGTTTATACAGTGCATTATTTATCATTTTGACCGCCGTATCCAATTATCTTTTATACGATGATGCATTATATTATGAAAGTTTAGGAGATAGATTAGACATTGCTCGGATTGATGAAATAATTAAACAACAGAAATTTTTTCAAAAAATAGGCTATGGTATTGTGCCCATTCAACTATTGTTAAGAATATTTTACACGTCAGTCTGTCTAATAATTGGTGCGTTGCTTTCAGAGCAAAACCTGAACTTTAGCCAATGCTTTAATATTGCAATTAAAGCGGATATAATTTTCTTATTAGAATTGTTTGTAAAAATAGACTATTTTGCAATCGCAGGAATAAATTCTTTGGAAGAAATGAATATTCGACTGTTTTCTGTTTTGCAATTAGCCGGAGCCAAAGAAACTTGGATGTTATACCCGCTTAGCTTATTGAATATATTTGAATTAGTTTATTGGATTTTATTAGCCATATTTCTGTCCAATTATACTAAAAAATCGTTTGGGTATTCTATAGGTTTTGTTGCAAAGACTTATGGATTAGGTCTACTCTTATGGGTTATGTTTGTAATGTTTCTTATTCTAAATATAGCCTAAATGAAAAAAAAGATTTTAAAATTATCCGTTTACGGTATGGTCGCTTTCTTAATTTTATTCTTAGGGATACATAGTATTTCGAGAATAAAGGAAAAAAGAATAGTCCATGAAAACATACAAACACTCAAGCCTTTTTGTGCTCTAAACATTGTGAGTGGTACTGAATTTTGTACTAATTCACTGCCAAATAAACCTGTTATAGTGATGTTTATGCACCCGGAATGTGATTTTTGCCAAGAAGAAATAAAACAATTAAAAGAGAATCCGGAGCAACTCGAAGATGTTTATATTCTATTAATTACATCTGCTTCAATCAAACACGCACAACAGTTTTATGAAGATAATAAACTATCTCAGCTAACTAATTTGCAATTTTTATCTGATGAAAATATGAAACTATCCGATTACTTTGATGCTAATGCCATTCCGTCTATTTTTGTCTATAATGATAAATGGAAACTTGTCTATAAATGTGTGGGAGAGATAAAAGTAGCAGCCTTATTAAAATATTTAGATAAATAATTGGACTATGACCTTTACACAGCAACATAAAAAAATATTCGTCCGCCAGCATGGCGAATATTCCTGCGGCATGGCTTGCTTGGCAATGATTGTGAAATATTACGGCGGAGATGTCAAGCAGGAAAGTATTCGCAGTATCAGCGGCACAACCATACAGGGGACTACATTGCTGGGCTTGTATCAGGCTGCTGAAAAATTGAATTTTAGCCCCGATGCTTATGAGGCTGACATGGATTCTTTGAAATCGCTTAACGTTCCAACGATTCTTCATGTTACTATCAATCAAAAAATAGAACATTTTGTTGTTTGCTTGGGGTTTGACGGAAGCAAATTTATCATCGCAGACCCGGGTGACAAAATAGTGTATATGACCGAAACGGAATTAAAATCAATTTGGAAATCCAAAGCCTTGTTGATGCTGGAGCCAACAAGCGCATTTGTAAAAAAGGATTCGGAAAACAAAGAAAAATACGGCTGGCTTTGGAATATCATAAAAGAGGATTATCCTATTCTGACGGTATCATTTGTTTTGGGGGTATTTATCGCCGTTTTAGGATTAAGCACGGCTATTTTCTCTCAAAAACTCATCGACGATTTGCTTCCATCCAAAAATTTGGAAAAATTGATTTTAGGGATTATTCTGTTTTTTGTATTGCTCATTGCAAGAAGCGGATTGGGCTATTTGCGGGGTGTTTTCATGCTGCGCCAAACGCGCGGAATGAATAATCGGCTGGTTGATAGTTTTTTTTCAAAGATACTGTTTTTGCCCAAATCGTTTTTCGATTCCATGAAAACAGGGGAAATCATCGCTCGTATGAACGATTCGCGGCGTATCCAACAAACGCTGTCTTTTATTGCAGGCGATGTATTGATAGAAGTTCTCGTACTGTTTTTCTCAATCACGTATTTGCTTTTCTATTCATGGAAAATGGCACTGATTGCTTCCGCCTGCATCCCCTGTTTTGCTATCCTCGTGATTTGCTACAACAGCAAAATAGTGGCAGGACAAAGAAACGTAATGGTTTCTTATGCGGCAATGGAGGGTTTGCTCATTGATTTTATTCAAGGCGTGAATGATATTAAAGTGACGAACAAGCAAAATGTTTTCAAGCAATCAATTAAATCCGTGTATGGCATATTTCAGGAATTTGGATATAAACTCGGTATGTTAGGCACTCAATATGGGTTTATTGCTCAAATAATCAGCGTCATCACATCGGTATCTCTGATTATTTTAGGTGTTTTGTGGATATTGAGCGGACAACTCAAACTTGGCGAGTTGATGGCTATTATGACTATCGGAAATATGATAATAACCTCTACCGCAAACCTTTCGAGCGTGAATATTCGCTTGCAGGAAGCGGGCGTTGCCTTCGACCGTTTCTTTGAGTTTGTGAAAGCAAAATTAGAATTTGAGCCGGAGGAACTATCTGCAATTAAAAGGGATGATTGTGATGCCCACTTACAAATAAATGACCTTTCATTTCGGTTTATAGGCAGAAAACGATTGTTTGACAATGTTTCTATAGAAGTGAACAAAGGCGAAATCATTACGCTTTTTGGCGAGGTCGGCACAGGAAAAAGCACCCTCATTCAAATACTGCAAAAGCACTATGCACCGGAATCCGGAGAGATACTGTTCAATGGCAAGCCTGTTTCTGAATACCCAACACCGTTATGGCGCGAGTATATCGGCGTGGTAAGTCAGCAAACAAAAATATTTAACGGCAATGTGGGCGAAAATATCTGTTTGGGAAATTTTCCGGAAGAACATGAATCTGTCGCGAACTTTTGTGAAGAGTACGGCTTTAACACCTATTTTGATAATCTTCCCCAAGGTTTGGATACCTTGTTAGGCGAAGACGGAATCAACATTTCCGGCGGGCAGCAGCAACTAATAGCCTTTGCTCGCGCCTTATATCGGCGACCATCTGTGTTATTGTTGGACGAGCCGACCTCTGCGATGGATACTAAAACAGAGCAGTTCATAATCAATTTGTTGCAACAAAAAGTCAAGCAATTTGCCATCCTCATAGTAACCCATCGAACACATCTCGCCAAAATCTCAGACAGGATATACCTGTTGGAAAATGGAGCGGTTACTATGACAAATAACTCTGTAAAGACAAATCCGTTGTAATTCAAAAATAATTTCTACTTTTGCCGTAATGAAACAAAAAATACAAACAATGAGACAGAAAAAAATAAAATTAATGACAGTAAAATTAATGTATTTATTGAGTAGATTCAGGGCAACCGCATCAAAATTTCCCTAAAAAAGCTTACCTTTGCACCTCCATGGAACATAGCATAAATTATTACATGAAGGAGGTAGAAGACCCTCGCGCAGGGGCGTTGCTTGCACTTGTTGTCGGATATTTTGGTAACCGCAGTGTGCACCTATTTGACCGGCAGCATTGAGAATCACTTACACTGGCATTTGGATGTAACTTTCAAGGAAGATGCCTGTCGGGCAAGAACGGGATATGCGCCTCTAAACTTATTTACCGCGCGTAAATTCGCCTTGCAAATCCTCACTGACATCAAAGACAGGCATAGTTTGAAAAAAAGACAGTATAAGGCAGCCTTGGATATTGGCTATTTGAAAAAATCCTTAAATTTTGATGCGGTCGCCCTGTTTTTTTTTCAGCAAGGTGTCGGATTGTCAAAAAAAGTATTACCTTTGCAGCATCATTGAATGGCTTTCTAACGTCAGCGGAATTGGACCGCTGTTTAGAAAGCCATTCAATCATTTTTTTGCTATTGACATACTCCGGCAAGCCCTCGCCGAGCCAGTTAGCCACTTGCCGATTATTTTGGGGGTAAACACTTCTGATTACATTTACTTCAATTTTTCCTTTTATTTGATTTGTTTGCACAGCGACAACATAGTTTCTGCTTTCATGTTCAATTTCGGTCATAATGACGTAACTGCCAAGGTGAGTGGCACAGCAGGATTTTTTTTTGATAATCCTGCTAATCCTAAAAATCTTATTAAAATCGTGGTTCAGACAACCCTCAAATGGACTCCACCCGCATTTGATGCCGCCCCCCCTCAAAGGGCGTATTAAGAAAGATATCCGTCATTTTTTCGGCGAGGGCGGTTGGTATGAAGCGTCCCGGCAGTGTCAGAACGTTGGCATTGTTGTGTTGGCGTGCCAAGCGGGCGGTTTCTTCGTTCCAACAGAGGGCTGAGCGTATGGCAGGGTGGCGGTTGAGGGTCATGTTGATGCCGTTGCCGGTGCTGCATACTGCTATGCCGCGCTCTACTTCGTTGCTTTCTATTGCGCGGGCGAGTTTGTGACCATAATCGGGGTAGTTTACGCTCTCGGTGGTGTTGGTGCCGTAGTCGATGTAGGGGATGTTGCACTTTTCGAGGTGGGTGCGTATAAACTCTTTTAATTCAAAGCCTGCGTGGTCGGAGGCAAGTCCTACGGGAGTTGTGGGGTTTGCTTCGTTGTGCATACGGTTTGGTGTGTTCAGTTGCTGCGGGGTGTTTTTTGCGATGGATTCAATTGCCAATTGGTAGGAATTTAGCCCGAAGCCTGCTATCACGCCTTTGCAGACGGCGGTGATGAGCGACAGGTGGCGATAGTCTTCGCGCGCGTGCACGTTGGAGATGTGCACCTCCACGACGGGCGACGACACTGCCTTGATGGCATCGTGAATGGCAACGGAGGTGTGAGTGTAGCCACCGGCATTGAGCACGATGCCGTCGAACGAGAAGCCCACCTCGTGGATTTTATTGATGATTTCGCCCTCCACATTCGACTGATAACAGGTCAGTTCGATGCTTGGGTACTGCTTTTGCAGGCTCTCGAAATAGCCTGCAAAGGATTCGGAGCCGTAGACCCCCGGCTCGCGCACGCCCAACAGATTGAGGTTGGGCCCATTGATGATTTGTATTTTCATAATCGTGTTTGCTGCGGGTGCAAAGTTACGAAAAAATACTATTGCGTGAATATTGTGTCTAATCTCACCGAATAATACCCCGCGAAATAGCCCACGCCGCCGTTGCTGATGTTGGTTTCGATGTTGGAGGCGGGACCGCCGAACATCGGATTTTCGCCCTCTTGTTCATCTTTGCATTGGCGGATAAAGTCGTAGAAGCCTTTGGGGATTAGGCTGAGCGTTACCGCGACGCTGTCGCCCGGTTTCAGGTAAATTCGGCGATTTTGCTCGTCTCCGTCACCCGTATTCACTTCTTTGTCTTTAGTTGAAATGTCGCCGAAATTGCGTACCATTTTATGTTGGTATTGCCCCTGAAACAGTCGCTCGTTGTTTGAAATGGAATAACGAGACAGTTTTGCCGTCAGCAGAGTGTCTTTGTAGTCCTTCTCCGAATCTTTGTAGGTCGTGTGGAGCATATAATAGTTGTCCTGTGGCGTGTCTTGAAAGTGGATGGATAAGATATGGACGCGCACACCCATCATCATTTCCGTTGTTTGAAACGTGAGCGAGTCGGGCGTGATAGGGCGCGGGATTTCCGTTTGGGCGGTATATGTTTTACCCTCTACTTCCACTGACAGTGAGTAAGTTACTAAAGTGTCGGCGGCAAATGGGATGTCCGAGAGATACAATCCCGGAGTGTCGTGCTCTGTGAAACTATACTCATTGACCTTCACGGTTGCTCCGGAAATGCCCTTGTTCGGTTCATCGTCGAAATAGGGTGATGAGCGGCTTACGTTCACTGCCTGCTGTTTCAACTCATTGGTCAGTTCGCCGTAGATGACGACGACGGGGGGTGAGTTGTCGGTGCTGATGTCGAAAGGCTCGGTGCAACTCGCCAAGAATACTGCTAAAAATAATAATGTCTGCTTCATAACTAAAACTTGAAATTATATGTTATTGATGGCACTATGCCGAATAAATACATCATTTCGGCGTAGGGGATGCCTGTTATTTTGTCTTGCGAATAGTTGATTGTCCACGGGTTGTGCTGATTGTAGGCGTTGTAGAGCGAGAAATTCCATTCGCCTTTCCAATACTTGTGTGGCTCGGAAATATAGTTGAAAGACACATCCAAGCGGTGATAATTGGGTTTGCGGTATTCGTTGCGCCCCGAATAGATGGGGAAATATTCATCGCCTACAGCAAATCTGCCCGTTGGATAGGTGGTGGGGGTGCCGGTGGCGAAGACCCAAATTGCGGAGAGGTTGATTTTCTTGGAGAAGTTGTAGGTTGCCACGATGTTTACTGCGTGGGGCTTGTCGAACGGTGCGAGGTAGGTTTTCCCGTGATTGACCTCCGCGATGGTGCGCTCGGAGCGCGACCACGTGTAGTTGAGAAAACCGGTGAGGCGACCGTCATTTTTGCGCGCCATCAGTTCTATTCCGTAGGCTCTACCCGTGCCTGTGCGCACTTCTCCCTCTAAATCGGGGTTTAGCAGGAGGTTGGAGTGTTCCTTAAAATCAACGACATTTGTGAGATTTTTGTAGTAGGTTTCGACGGACAGTTCGTAATTGTTGTCGTCGAAGTTGTGGAAATAGCCGATGGAAAACAGGTCTACCTGCTGCGGCTTGATTTTGGGGCTTGCCGTGAACCACACATCCAACGGCGAGCCGGATGCCGAATTGTTTGCCAATTGCATATACTGCGTGTTGTGCGAATAGCCGGCTTTCAGCGACGACGTGTTGGTGAGTTTATAGACCGCACTTGCGCCGGGTTCCAACGCCGTGTAGAGGTGCTTCACGCTGCCGATGTTTTGGAAAGCCGACAGGCGGATGCCATAACTGAGCGTCCATTTGTCGGTCAATTTTTGCTCGTTCGACACATACGCACCATATTCCAACGCCTCTTTTCGGGGCATATTGATGTAATCGGGACTTTCTGACATTCCGCTGACACTGACTTCGCCGGGGCGAAAGACGTGATAAGTGCCTGAAACGCCGTAAGAGATGTCCCAAAGCGGGCTGATGGGTTGATGAAAATCGGCGCGCAACATCCAATCGGTGATGCGGGACTGCCAACTTGCATCAATCTCGTTCATATTGGCAGCCAAGCCGTATTGATAGTCCGTGAAATGGACGCTGAATTTGCCAAAGAGTTTATCCGACAGCACGCGGTTCCATGTGAGCGACGAGGCGGTGTTGCCGTAATCGAATTTGCCCATCGCCATGCCCATCTTGTCTAAACCGTTGTAGATGTTAAATTCCAATTTGTCTTTGTCCGAAAGGCGGTGCGTGAGTTTGCCGTTCAAATCGTAGAAATAGAGCGTGGCTTTCCGCAATTCGGGTTCGGAGGCAAATATCAGAAACAAATCGGCATACGTCCGTCGCGCGGCAACCATCCAAGTCGTTTTCTTGCCCAAGGGACCTTCTATCATCAAGCGGCTTGAAATCAGTCCGATGCCACCCGTGCCGTTGATAGAATCCGGCGCATCCGTGCGCGTGTTCACCTCCAAGAGCGAAGCGAGCCGCCCGCCGTGCCGAAAAGGGAAATGCCCCTTGTAGAGTTCAATCCCCTTAATCACATCGTTGTTGAAAGCGGAGAAAAATCCCATTTGGTGCGAAGGATTATAGACGGTGGTGTTGTCTAAAACAATCAGATTTTGGTCGGGCGAGCCACCCCGCACGCTGAATCCCGAACTGCCCTCGGAGGTGGTCTGCACCCCCGGCAGCAACTGAATAGCCTTGAGAATATCCACCTCGCCCATAAAGGCAGGCATCAGTTGTATCTCCCTGATACTCAATTTCTCAACACCCATAATGGTGCCGGTCACATTCGAATCTTTGCGGCGGGTAGAAACAACCACCTCCTCCAATTCCTTGTCGTTCTTTTTGTCAGGCTCATTCGTGTTTTGCGAAAAAACACAAATGGGAAAGAAGATGGCGCACAGGACAAGCCTGTTTTTTGATAATGTCATATTTTTTATTACTTTTGGGGTGCAAAAGTACGGAAAACTTTTGGAACAAAAAAAGTTTTTCGGTTTTATTTTTGTTAAAAATACATAAAAGTTCCGTTACATACGATTAAGTGCCATCAGGGCAACCGGTATAGACTAAATTATTTTGTTTTTTCAAAAACGCTTGCGTATTTTAAAATAATTACATACCTTTGCCGCCGATATTTTTTATATTGCTCCGCGCACAATCTGTCTGATAATAATGAGAATTGAATCAAATTCATCTTTGATGCAGTCGTTTCGCACCTATCTGATGCTGGAGAAATCTCTTTCCGGCAATTCTGTGGATGCGTATATGGATGATTTGGAGAAACTGTTTAATTTTCTTGCCGACCGTGGCGTGGTTCCGCAAGAGGCGCAACTCGAAGATTTGCAGGCGATGACGAGCGTGTTGTTTGATTTGGGCATCAATCCGCGCTCGCAGGCGCGCGTGCTGTCGGGCATTCGCTCGTTCTACAAATATCTACAGATGGAAAAATTTATCGCCGACGACCCCACCGAGTTGCTCGAATCGCCCAAGTTTGGCTTCAAACTGCCCGTTTTTCTCACGGTGGAGGAAGTGAACGCCACGCTGGGGGTGGTCGATTTGTCGCAGCCCGAAGGACAACGCAACAAGGCGATGCTGGAAACGCTTTACAGTTGCGGATTGCGCGTTTCGGAACTTGTTGACCTGCGTTTTTCCAACTGTTTTTTCGACGAGGGGTTTATCAAAGTGCAGGGCAAGGGCAGTAAGCAACGGCTGATTCCTATCTCGCAGGCGGCGGTGAAAGAAATCAGTCTGTATCTGCTCGACCGCAACACCATCACCGTGAAACGCGGCTTTGAAGACATCCTGTTTCTCAACCGGCGCGGCAATGCCTTGTCGCGCAGTATGATTTTTCGTATCGTGAAAACGTGCGTGGAGGCTGCCGGCATCCACAAAACGGTGAGTCCCCACACCTTCCGCCACTCCTTTGCCACCCACCTGCTGGAAGGTGGAGCCAACCTCCGCGCCATTCAGGCTATGCTGGGGCACGAAAAAATCACCACCACCGAGATATATACCCACCTCGACCGCGACTATCTCCGCAGCGAGATTATTGAGCACCACCCGCGCAATGCGGTTACAGTTTAGACACAATCCATTGCCCCACTTCGGAGGTTGTGCTGGCTTTTTTGCCTTCGGCGATGTCTTCGGTGACGATGCCCGCCGCCATACTCGCTGCAACGGCTTCGCGGATGGCTTTGCCCTCCGCTTGGAGGTCGAAAGCGTATTCAAACATCAGGGCTGCCGAGAGGATGGTTGCAAGCGGGTTGGCGATGTTTTTGCCTGCCGCCTGCGGATAGGAGCCGTGGATTGGCTCAAACACGGAGGTGTGTACGCCGATGGAAGCCGATGGGAGCATCCCCAGCGAGCCGGTGATGACCGAGGCTTCGTCCGTGAGGATGTCGCCAAACATATTTTCGGTAACAATCACGTCGAAGTGTTTTGGTCCGCGCACAATTTGCATCGCGGCATTATCGACAAACATATATTCGGTTGCCACTTCGGGGTATTCCTTTTCGAGGCGTTGCGACACCTGCCGCCACAGGCGCGAGGTGCACAGCACATTGGCTTTATCCACGATACAGAGGCGTTTGTTGCGCTTCATTGCGTAGTCGTAAGCCAAGCGCACGATGCGTTCGATTTCCGCCACGGTGTAAACACAAGTGTCATAAGCCGTTAGCCCGTCTTCGCTGCGCCCCTGCGGGCGACCAAAGTAGATACCGCCCGTGAGTTCGCGGATGCACATAAAGTCCGCACCGTCAACGAGTTCCGCACGCAGCGGCGACTGGTGCACCAATGACGGGAAAGTCATCACCGGACGAATATTGGCATACAGGCCAAGTTTTTGGCGCATCGCCAACAGTCCCTGCTCGGGGCGCACCTTGGCAGCGGGATTATTGTCGTATTTCGGCGACCCAATCGCGCCAAAAAGCACCGCATCCGATTCCATACACAGCACGTGGGTGTCGTCGGGATAGGGATTGCCCACCGCATCAATGGCACAAGCACCCACGAGGGCAGATTTATACTCCAAAGAGTGTCCAAACGTCTTGCACACCGCCTTCGTCACATCAAGGGCTTGCGCCACAATTTCCGGTCCAATGCCATCCCCGGCTAACACAGCAATTTTTAATTTCATAATTTTCATTTTTTTTGCGGTGCAAAATTACATAATAATTTTTAATTTTTTTGTATCTTTTCTCACAATTTCTCAAAGAACCTTCAAATTTGACCCCGTTCGGTGTAGTTGTAGCGCGGTTGCTGTTTTATTTAACATAAATTAAGATGCGTTTACCCTGCGGAGCATTGCTGATTAAATAATTATTTGTAACTTTGCGGCGTTATTTCAGAAAATAATAGTATGCTTGAATTGAAAAATATGACAAATTATGATTTTTACAACAGAGAAGAAAGGGCAATCTGTTCTCATTTATTTAGATTGCTTCATGAGCATATTGAAAAAAAAGCAGATAGCCCTCTCGCTCAATTTCTAAAGATTGTCTTTGAACATGATATAGTTTTCAAAAATGGGCATAAAAATTTTGCTGATTTGAATTTTGACAGAATAGCTATTTATTGTGAGGTATCTTTACTTCGAGATGCTTATCAAAATAGAAAACCACACATAAATTCGTTTATGGACAATTTGACACGATTAATAATGAATCAGGAAAATATACAGAAATGCAGACTTTTCACAGAACTTCCAAAGCCATTAAATGACATTAAAGTAACACATCCTAATCAAATAATAAGGAAAGCAAATTCTGAACATATTGAATTAAGCAATAGTGAAAATATTGTTTATGCTTCAATGCAAGGCATGTTCAATGCAAAGCCTGATTTAGTATTGATTATTGATGATATTTTATTGGTGTGTGAAGCAAAATTTACTGAAAGATTTGATGAAAAACAATTCAAACGGACACTGAATATTGCGGAAATTTGGTCAACTCTTTTATATGAAGATTTAGGATTTAAACAACCACCCATTTATTCTATTTTTAAATTAGGGGCAAGTTATTTTAAACCTGAAATTAATTGGACAGAAGTCATTAAAATAGCAGAAAAAACTTATAGAGAGAATGATAGAACAAGAATTGCAATTAAGGCTGGTGTCGAGCTTTTGAGAAAAATGCAATATGAGTAAATTCAGAAATATAAAATAAGGAGTGTTGATGCCTTTACCAAGTAGACAAAACAAAAATTAAACACAATGAGAAGTTTAAAATTTATTTTTACAATTATTATTTTACAAACACTAAGTGTTTTTGCAGTTTCAGCTCAATCAAGCATTCCCAATGGATGCCTTGGGGTTGATTTTGGTTCTTCGCCTGCCAAAGTAAAGGAAATTATGGCAAAAAAATCAGGATACCCTAAAGATTATTCAAAAGATGAAAATCAATTATTAGTTTATACTCCCATTTCATTTGCAGGTAATCCTTGTCATAATATTAACTTTGCTTTTGTAAACAAAAAAATGTTTATGGTGTGGATTAAATTAAAAATTGAATATTACGGTGAGTATAATACTTTTAATAAGGTGTACAAAGAACTCTGCGAAAAATATGGAGAAACGAAGATAGATTATACGGCATCAGGGAACTCAATCGAAACCGTTGCAAAATGGAAGGATGAAAAAAATGTGATAAGTTTAGTGCTATCTAATGCAGGTCTATCTTTAAATTATTATAATATATTACTGTCTAAAGAAGCAATGAAAGCAAGCGAAAATTCAAAAAATGAATACTAAATGTCTAATTAAAATGCTTTCGCCTAACGACGCTTGCGCCACAATTTCCGGTACAATGCCATCTCCGGCTAACACAGCAATTTTTAGTTTCATAAATTTTATTTTTTTGCGGTGCTATTGCGGACAGCGTAAAAAATCAAATGCAGAAAGATTATGACTATAGACATAATAAAAGACGAAGAGAAAAGGAATAAAATTAGGTTTGTTTCTTTTATTATTCCCGAATTTGCACGCGCTTATAAACTGAATAAACAAGTTGCATACCGCTATCTGAAAACTTATGGCGGACTTGATTTTCTGCTTGAAAATTGGTGGGCTTTGCATACCGATAATCCGATGTATGCAGTTAGAGATATGTATGATATTTGTTACGAAAATGGTGGTGTTGCAAGATGAAAGTTTATCACGGAAGCTATATCGAAATTGATAAAATAGACTTGTCCAAAGGCGAGTTAGCTCGCGATTTTGGACTTGGTTTTTATGTGACAAATCTTTACCGACAAGCAGAATATTGGGCGACACGCAAAGGAAGGCAACGTAAAACCCAAGGCGTTATCAATGAGTATGTTTTTTATGAAAGTGCTTTTATTGGCAGCTATTTCAAGACTTTACGGTTTGCCGATTATTCGGAAGAATGGCTTGATTTTGTAGTAATGAACAGACAAAACGATACAACCCAAAATCTGCATGATTATGACATTGTTGAAGGTCCCGTTGCCGATGATGATATTGCGACTCGAATAGAGGTATATGTAGCGGGCGGTATTACAAAAGCCGAGTTTATTGAAGAGTTGAAATTTAAACACACTGTTTCGCATCAAATTGCTTTTTGTACGCAAAAATCGTTACAGATGTTAAAAAAATCATTCAGTAAAGCTGATTTAAACGAAATGTCCATTGATGACGCTATAACACAATCGCTTATTGTCGATTTTGATATGAACGATTATCAGGCAATAGATGCCTACTTCAATTCAAAAACATATTCACTTCTGATAGACGAAAATACAGAGTATTACGAAAAATCGTGGCAAGAAATCTACGAGATGTTAAAAAAAGAAATGAAACTATAATAATGGCAGACACAGGTTATCAGCGCAAACCGTAAGTTTGCCCTGCGGAGCATTGCTAATTAAATAATATGATTACCGGATATGATACCTAAATTCATTTTTATAAGCCACCCCCGCCACTAAGAGGCGGTCAAACTGGCGTTCGCCAAAATATCGCCGATTGAATGTGTAACAAAACTCGTTCAAATAACTTTGCAAATACTCTGGCTTGACATCGTGAAACGTATTGAGTATCATTCTCTTAGCATTGCTAATGGCAATATGTACCCACGGTAGTACCTTACCAATATCCTCCTTGCGTATCACTTGCGGGCGGTGTTGCGCCTTTCTGCCATTACCAACACTTTGCTTTTCTTTTGGCTGCCGCGACCCCGTTTCAGTGGCTGTTGCTTCTCTTCTGCTTGCCTTTCTGTCGAAAAAAAACCTTCATCAAGTTCCAAGATGCCGGATAAAGTGTATTGTGCATCGCGGGTGCCCATCGCCATACGCAATTTGTGCAACAATGCCCAAATCGCATCATAGTTTTTGTGCCCCAATTGGCGTTGTAACTCTTTGGCTGAAAAGCTTTTCTTGGTGGAAGTAAGCAAATGAAATGCCACGAACCAATAGCGAAAAGGCAGTTTGGACATATGCATGATAGTGTTGCAGCGCAAGCTCTGGCGGTATTTACATATTTTGCACTCATAACATTCTTTGTCCGACTTCCAGTAATGTGCCGTACCACCACAATGAGGGCATACTATGCCTGCCTTGTCGCGCATTTCTTTCCATTTGAGTTTGCAACTTTGCTCATCCGGAAAGGTCGTTTTAAAATTCAGTAAGTTCATCTTGCTTGTTAGCTTTATTTCGCCTGCAAAGGTACTAATTTTTTTAGGTATCATATCCAGTAGTCATTTTAAATAATTATCATGCCTTTGTCGCATCAATTTTTATCAAAGATAGCATGGCTGTAATGACTTATACTGAAAAGAATATTGTGGAGGCTTACTGAATTTTGTTTAATAACCTCAGCACTATTTGTAGAGCAACTCTGACAAAAAACTTGCTCATTAGTAGCGAACAAATCTATTCGTTACTGATGAACAAGTCTATGTGGTTTGCCAATTCGTTAATTTATCACGCTGATTTCATATTCATAACTGTATGAATCGCTTAGCAAGCGGTAGGGGTCATGCGGCAACCGTCCCCAGCTATCGTCCCCGCCAAGTCCGCGTTGCAGCAAATCGACGTTCAAGAATACGTCCTTT
>BNTR01000046.1 GCA_025996755.1 Bacteroidia bacterium | reverse complement strand
GATGGCATCAGGCTTTTTGTCGATAGTAAAAATCTGTTGGTCGATACCGGTATATATGCGTTGCAACATTGGGTCAAACGGCGCGTCTTTGCCTGCAACTATCTGAAACTCCTCAATACGCACAATGCCTTCGATGCCCATTATCTGCGTGATTTCCACCGCATTGGTGCTCCACGGGGTAATCATTTCGGCACGGGGACCCACCAGAAAACCGCTTACACGGTCGGTTTCCAACAATTCGGCATCGCCAAAAAGCCACAGCAATTTTTGCAAATCCTCTGCGCCTGATTCCTTCGCGGAATCGACCACTAAAACCGTATCATTCAGCCTTTTAAAGAATGAAATCATCCTAAATTTGTTTAAACGTCATTTTACGGTGCAAAGGTAATGAAAAAATTTGGATTAGCCGCGATGTCAAACGTCGCTTCAATTTGCCGCGTTTCGCCCGGCAGGAGGTTGAAATAGCCGTCAGAGAAGTAGGCAGGCAGGATAATCTCGCCCGTCGTTTTGTCCACCGCATTCAATTTGATGGATGCCGCAATCTTGCTTGTGGGATTCGCAACCGTAACAAGCACGCGCTTCGAAGCGTCATTGCGGGCTTGCACCACAACTCCCTGACTATGCAACAACGGCGCGATTTCCGCTTCGTTTCCTTGCCAATAGTCATTGGTCGAAATCGTTTTGCCCTTTTGATTTTTCAATTCCAAGCGCACCAAATAAGCATCGGGTAGCCCTTCGTTTTTGACGGCTAATTTACTGCCAGTAAGCGAGTTGCTATTGGCATTTACGGTGGTGGATTGGCGGTCGATTTCTTTCCCGTTAAGGTCGATGATGCGGACGATGGCGGTTAGTTTATTGGCGGGTTGGCGGGTGGTGTTGATGACTACGATGTCATTGTGCGGCTTATTCATCTGAATGTGCAGCGGCTCGCAGGCTTTTTTGGCACCGAAATAGGAGCCGGGCGTTTCGTAATCGTAGCTGTAAGTTTGCCAAATCATGCTGGGCCACGCGGGGTGGCTCATCCAGAGGATTAAGCCGGTGGTGGTGTTCCACATTTTGCTGTTCCACGCTTCCAGCATATTGCGCCATGCGTCGTAGCATACCAATTGTGCCTTTTCGGTGAAATCGACCATACCTGTAGGCTCGCCGTAGCGATTCACAGCCTGTATAAAACCCTTGTAATTTTGCGAGGTGGCGTGCAGGTCGTGGTATGCCCACACGTCGTTGATGGGCCATTGGTCTTCCGGCGCGATGAATTTGCGGATGGTGGAGGCGGTTGGCACGGCGTAGGTGCCCATCTCCGTGTTGAAGCCCTGCGCGTTTTGGGTGTAGTATTTCGACGGGTCGTCGAAATAGCTCCACGGACCGCTGGTGCGCATATTCAGGTAGCGCGATTGCCCGTGATAGTGGCGCGTGGGGTCTTCTTTTGCCAGCATTTCCGCCAGCGGCTGCGCCAATCCCTTAGGCGCGAAACCCTCGTTGCGGGGGCACCAGATGGCGATTGACGGGTGATTGCGGAAGCGGCGGACAACATCCGTGGCGTTGCGCATAAAGAGCGGTTGGTCGTTAGGCTCCACCGTGTCGTCGGTGGTAATCCAAAAATCGTTCCACACCAGCATCCCGTATTCGTCGCAGAGGTCGTAAAACGTTTCTTCGGTCGATTCGCCCGTCCAGTTGCGGACGATATTGAAATTCATATCCTGATGCAGTTTGAGGTAAGGCTCAAGGTGCTCACGCGAGGTGTTTTTCATCGCATCGTCCATGCCCCAGTTGCCGCCGCGGCAGAAGATGCGAACGCCGTTTACGCGGATTACCAAGAATGGTCCGACAGGGTCGTTTTGGTCAATTGCCATCGTTTGTAGGGGCAACGCGCGCGTTGCCTCCGCGTTCAATGTGGGCAATTGCACCTCTTTAGAAAATGGGAAACGTTTCTCGTAATTGAAAAGCGGCTTGCCGGTGCCGGCATCGGTGGGCGAATAGGCGATGCGGATGTTGCCCTGCACGGTGTCGTGCACCATCAATTCGTAGGACATTTCGCGAATACCGAACCGCACCGTTTTTGTATCAGATGGCGTGATAGCCGACTGCTCAAACTGGTAGCTGGTAATTGTCAAATCGTATAAATTCTGCTGCCCATAACCGTTGGGCCACCACAGGCGGGGATTTTTGAGTTGGAGAGGCGCAAAACTCACCTGTTTGGTTTCATTTGCCGCCAAAGTGTAAGGCAATTCGATGGTTTGGCGAGGGCTTCCCGCTTTCGCGGGAACGACAGCGTGCAATTTGCCTTCGACCGGCTGCGACGAATGATTTTTCAGGCGGGCATAAATAGTAATTTTTGCCGAAGTGGTGTCGGGCAAATTTAAGTCCGTAATCACTTGCGGGTCAATAATTTGCACCGCACCGCCAAATTTCAGCCGCACGTCTTGCCAGATGCCGATGTTGCGGTCGCGAATGCCCGGAATCCAGTCCCAGCCCATCGCCGCGATGAAAGTGGGTCCGTCGATGCTGAGCGCACCGCCGTTCAGTCCCTGTCCGGCAGCGATGGACTGCTCGTGAGGGATGCTTGGGTTGTTGGGCGGCAGGATATGCACCACCAGAATGTTTGTGCCCGACCTGTGTATTATGCTCGTCACGTCAAATTCGCCGCGGATGAATGCCCCCGTGATGTTGCCGAGTTTTTTGCCGTTGAGAAAAATTTCCGCACGGTAGTTGATGCCATTGAAAAGCAACGTAACACGTTCACCAGCATTTTGCGGCAGTTCAAACGCATTGCGATACCACCAGTCCATCCGACAAAGCGTGTCGGGAATCGCCAAATTGTTAAGCCCAAAATAGGGGTCGGGATACACGCCCTGCTCGACCAAAGTGGTCAGCACGGTGCCCGGCACAGTGGCATCATACCAATCCTTTGTGTCAAAATCCGGCGCAAAGATAGATTGCCCGCTTTCAATCAGTTGCGTGTTTGTGCCAAGTTGCCAGCCGGTAGCAATCACCAACGACCAATCATCAATTACCAATGGCTGATTGGTAGTTGGCAACTGTTTAACTTTGCGCACCGGCGTTTGAAACGGTGCCTTGCCGACAGGCAGTTCCGACTGCGGCTGTGGGGTTTGCTGTCCCGTCCACAACTGTGTCAAACTTTGTCCGAAACTCTGAGCGGACAGACCCAATGCGAAACAAATCAGTGTTGTTTTTTTCATTTTTGTATGTTTTTTAGGGGCAAAGATACGAAAAATAAAAATAATTTCATACCTTTGTCGACATTTCTTATAACAATGTGGCTTGTGCAGGTGTTGATATTGCAAACTTCAACAGAACATCCATGCAGCCGTTTTCCTGCAACTCATCGGGCGAGCCAACGAGCAGCCCGCGCGATTTGTCTAAAAGCCACAATTTGTCGGCTGTTTTGCACACTAATTCCAAGTCGTGGCTTGAGAGAAAGATGGCTTTGCCGGTTTCGCGGCTCAGTGTGCGCAGCAAATTCATGATTTCTGCCTTGCTGGGATAGTCGAGGAAGGCGGTTGGCTCGTCTAAGAAAATCACCGGCGTTTGTTGTGCGAGCACTTTGGCGAGCATCACTTTTTGCCGTTCGCCGTCGCTCAGCGTGTGCACGTGGCGGTTTGCCAATTCGGTGATGCCGACTTGCCCGATAGCTTCACACACAATTTGCCGGTCTTCGGCGGTCAGTTGCCCCCAGAAATTGGTGTAGGGGCTGCGCCCCATGCCCACTAAATCGGTTACGGAGAGGTCTGCTGCCGTGATTTTTTCGGTGAGCACCACGCCTATGATGCGCGAAAGTTTGTTTCCGGCAGTGGGCGATTGGTCAGGGGATTGCGGGTCAAGCCCGCAATGACAGTTGTAAATGATTTCACCCGCCAGCGGTGGTTGAAATCCCGCCAGCGTGCGCAGTAGCGTGGATTTTCCCACGCCATTCACTCCCACGAGGCACGTCAATTCGCCGCCGAAAATTGTGGCGTTCAAATTTTCGGCGACGACTGATTTTCTGTAACCTATCGCGAGGTTGCGGAGTTCGATGCTATCTCTTTTCAAAGTGGTGGCGCACAAAGAGTTCCATGGCTTGATATTCTGCCATGCCGAGTTGGTCGTAGCGCACGGCAGTGTTTTTGTTGCGGTCTTCCGCCCGTTTCCAAAATTCGCGCGGGTCGGTTCCGGGGAACAGTGCGGGGTCTTTTTGCGACTGGTGTTTGTAGATTGCCATGCGCTTGATGCGGCTTTCTTCGGGGCTTAATGGCACCGCCATATCCACTTCGGCGATGTCCCATTCCTGCCATGCACCGCGGTAGAGCCACATATAGCAGTCTTTGAGCCATGCTTCGCCCTGTAATTGCTTCAAGGCTTCCAAAATGGCGATGAAGCAGACGCGATGCGTGCCGTGAGGGTCGGAGAGGTCGCCGGCGGCGAAAATTTGCTGCGGCTTCACTTCCTGCAACAACTTGACGATGATGTCCACATCCGCCTTCGTGATGGGTGCTTTTTTCACCGTTCCCGTTTCGTAGAACGGCAGGTTGAGGAAGTGCACGCGATTTTCGGGGATGCCCAGATAGCGACACGCCGAGCGCGCTTCGCCCTGACGGATAGATGTTTTGCAGGCGGCAATTTGCTTTGTATCAGGCTGTCCGGGACGTTTTTGTTTGAAAAAGTCCAACGATTGTTGATAGGCTTCCTGTGCCGTTTTGTCGTCAAATTTGTACAACGGTGCAATGCCGCGCACGAAATCGAGGAAGCGCGTTACTTCATCGTCGAAAACGGCGATATTGCCGGATGTTTCGTAGGCGAGATGCACCTCGTGACCGTGTTCGGAGAGGCGCGCCAATGTTCCGCCCATCGAAATCACGTCGTCGTCGGGGTGCGGACTAAACACGACCACCTTTTTGGGGAACGGCTTGGCACGTTCGGGGCGCGTGCTGTCGTCGGCATTGGGTTTGCCGCCGGGCCAGCCGGTGATGGTATGCTGTAAGTCGTTGAATACGCGGATGTTAATCTTGTTGGCGGGACCATACTCGGATACGAGTTCGCCCAACCCGCTGTCGTTGTAATCGCGCTCTGTGAGTTTGAGGATGGGCTTTTCCAATTTTTCGCACAGCCAGAACACGGCTTTGCGAATGGCTTTGTCCGTCCACTTCACCGGACCCACCAGCCACGGCGTTTTGATGCGCGTCAGTTCGGCAGCCGAAGCCTCATCGAAGATGAAAGAAACGTTTGGATGCTTTTGCAGGATGGAGGCGGGCAACATTTCCGTCACACCCTCTTCCACTATCTTGCGGACAACCTTCGCCTTGCCTTCGCCCCAAGCCATAAAAATGATGCGTTTGGCATCCATAATCGTGCCCAAACCGACTGAGATACTGTGATTAGGCACATTTTCTTCGCCGAAGAAATTACTTGCCGCCCCCATGCGCGTCGAATAGTCGAGCGTCACCAGGTGGGTGCGCGAGGTGAACATCGAGCCGGGTTCGTTGGCAGCCAACTGTCCGCGCCCGTCCGCGCTTATCAATTGGAGGTCGACGTCGCCCGCTTCCTTGATGAGTTTCTCGTATTTTTCGCAAAAAGCGGCGATTTCCGTTTTTTTCAGGTCGCCCGGAATCAGGCGAATGTTTTCCGGCAAAATGTCCACCTCGTTGAACAGATATTCGTACAAATAGAGGTAATGGCTCTGCAACTCGTCCTTCGAGAGCGGAAAATACTCAGACTCGTTGAAGACAACCACGTTTTTGAAGCTCAGCCCCTCCTTCTTGTGCAGTTCCACAAGCCGTTCATACACGCCAACCACCGACGACCCGGCAACCAGCCCCAACACACACTTCTGATTGGCAGCCTGCTTCTCGCGAATGAGCGCAGCCACCTGCTTAGCAACCAAATCCGAAGCCACATCGGCATCGGAGAAGATAGACACCGGCACTTTTTCGTACCTTTTATCAAGATTTTCCATACTGTATTTTTTTTATGTTTTTGAGCAACAAAAGTACACACAATTTTTGGGATGTGCAAGAGTTTTCGAGTGATTTTATTGATTTTTTTGTCTGAACCGGGATTTTTACAAGATTAAGGGATTAACAAGATTTTTTATCCTGTCAATCCCTTAATCTTGTAAAAATCGTGGTTCAGATTATTTTTTCACAACAATCTTCTTCGTAACCGCCGAGCCGTCGCTGCAAGCCACGCGCACGAGATAAATGCCGTTGGGCAAATGTGAAACATGGATTGTTTGCAAATTACCCTGTTGTAGAGACGCGGCGCGCCACGTCTCTACGGCGCGCCCGGAAATATCAAAGATTTCTACTTTTTCGATGGGGGTGTCGCTTTTGATAAAGAGGTCGTCACGGGCGGGGTTGGGATAGACCGCAAGTTTATCTGCCTCTGTTGTTTCTATGGCGGTGCCGCTTGCTGCTACCGTCACCTTACACGTTGCCGTAAAGCTTCCGTCTGCGGTGGTTACGGTGATGGAGGCAGTGCCAGCCGCAAGTGCCGTCACAAGACCATTTTCGCTTACCGTTGCAACGCTCGTGTTGCTGCTGTTCCATGTTACTTGCTGATTGGTGGCATTGGTGGGCAAAATGCTTGCCGTGAGTTGCTCCGTATCACCCACTGATAGTGCGGCACTGTTTTTGTCAAGTGAAACGCTCATAGCGGGTACGATGGTGGATTCGATGGCAAGTATTATATTGAATTCGCTCCTCCAACTGCTATTGTTTCTATAGGTATCCAATGCACTTGCAGGCACATACAGCGTAACGATATTAAATGTATAAAAACTATCGTTGCCTTGTGTTGGCGGCGTAGTAGCAAGACAAGTAACGGAGGTAAGACCGTCGCAATTTTGAAAAGCATAATCTCCAATGCTTGTCACGCTGTTAGGAATGGTAACGGAGGTAAGACCGATGCACCGGCCAAAAGCATAATCTCCAATGCTTGTCACGCTGTTAGGAATGGTGACGGAGGTAAGACCGCTGCAATCGGCAAAAGCATAATCTCCAATGCTTGTCACACTTTCCGGAATGGTAACGGAGGTAAGACTGCTGCAAATGGAAAAAGCATAATTTCCAATGCTTGTCACGCCCTCGTTGATGACCACCGTTTTGATAGAAACAAAGGTCCAGGGTGATGACTCGGAAGTATAATTCGCCATCGCTCCCGTACCACTAATGGTGACGGAGGTAAGGTTGCTGCAATACCAAAAAGCAGCTCCTCCAATGCTTGTCACGCTGTTAGGAATGGTAACGGAGGTAAGACCGCTACAATAGTAAAAAGCATCCTTTCCAATGCTTGTCACGCTGTTAGGAATAGTGACGGAGGTAAGACCGATGCAATCACGAAAAGCCGCCTCTCCAATGCTTGTCACGCTGTTACCAATGGTGACGGAGGTAAGACCGCTGCAATAGGAAAAAGCATAATCTCCAATGCTTGTCACGCTGTTAGGAATGGTGACGGAGGTAAGACCGCTGCAACGATAAAAAGCATCCTTTCCAATGCTTGTCACGCTGTTAGGAATGGTAACGGAGGTAAGACCGATGCACCAGCCAAAAGCATAATCTCCAATGCTTGTCACGCTGTTAGGAATGGTGACGGAGGTAAGACTGTTGCAAATGGAAAAAGCATAATTTCCAATGCTTGTCACGCCCTCGTTGATGACCACCGTTTTGATAGAAGACATATCGTACCAGGGGGGTGCTTCGTAAACATTATAATTCACCATCGCACCTGTGCCACTAATGGTAAGGGTCGTTCCGTCTGCACTAAGTGTCGCGATTACATCGGTTTCTATGGGGTAACCTATGTTCCATGATTCGCCGGAAGCAATACTCGTTACCGTCACCTCACAAGTCGCTGTCTTGCCGCCGTCTGTGGTGGTCACTGTGATAGTGACAGTGCCCACCGCTTTTGCTGTCACTAATCCGCTTGTGCTCACCGTTGCAATGCTCGTGTTGCTGCTGCTCCACGTTACTTGCTGATTGGTGGCAGTAGTCGGTTGCACGGTAGCAGTAAGCTGTTCCATGCCATTTATGGTAAGCGTAGCAGTTGTTTTGTCAAGCGTCACACTTGTTACAGATATAGTTGCCGCGGCTACCGTTACTGTACAAGTCGCCGTCTTGCCGCCGTCTGCGGTAGTTGCCGTAATAGTGGCAGTGCCCACCGCAAGTGCCGTTATCAAACCGCTTGTGCTTACCGTTGCAACGCTCGTGTTGTTGCTACTCCACGTTACTGTTTTGTTGGTTGCATTTGTGGGCTGCACAGTGGCGGTCAGTTGTTCCGTGCCGTTTACGATAAGCGAAGTAGCCGTTTTAAGCGTTACGCCCGTCACGGAGATGGTCGGCTCTGTTACCGTCACTGTACAAGTCGCCGTCTTGCCACCGTCTGCAGTGGTTGCCGTGATGGTGGCAGTGCCTGCCGCGAATGCCGTTACCAAGCCGCTTGTGTTTACCGTTGCGATGCTTGTGTTGCTACTACTCCACGTAACGGATCTGTTGGTGGCGTTGGTCGGCTGCACCGTGGCGGTCAGTTGTTCCGTGCCATTTACAGCAAGCGAAGCGGTCGTTTTGTTGAGTGTTACACCCGTTACATGGATAGTCGGACTTGGATTTGGAATTGCGCTATTTTTCAGAATAGGCAACCCGTTTGTTGCGCTGTTAATATCCGACATTTTCCAAACCGTATCAAAATCCCAGCCTAACTTACTTGCAATCCATGATTGTGATTGAAAAGAAGAAATATCTTCATCTTTTCCATCTTTACTTGTAGCATCTTGGCTACTCTTTGTGCTTCCATTTACAGTTATGGAGGTAGAAGCATAGCAATTGTTAATAGGATTTGCGAAATAATCGGGTAATGATCCAACTATTCTTCCTGCATATGCGATTGTTCCAGATGTAATGGTTGCATTTGCAACAAAACAATTGATGATTTGTGCATTATTATTACTACCATAGCCTCCACAAATGCCACCGGCATTGATATATTCATATGAATCTTCACCAATAGAGGATGATGCCGATATATTTCCGGTACTATAACAATTGGAGATAATAGTCGTTGACCCCCCAGCATATCCGCAAATACCCCCGGAAACCGCAGATAAATATGTCGTTGAAATAGTAGCCATATTAAAACAATTAGAAATAGTACTACTACTAGCAAACCCGCAAATGCCTCCGACATTGTACGGACCAGTACTAATGATACTCCCGGTTACTCCCAAGTTTTTGATAGTGGCTCCCACAATCCCTCCAAATACTCCCGCATAATGAGTGAGTGGGTCCAGTATATTCATATTTACATCAATAGTGTGACCACCACCATCAAAAGTTCCACGAAAATCTCCACCAATCGGCGTTGTAATCCCAGTCAAATTTTGTACTAATAAAAAATATAGACCTTCTCTTATGTCATGCGATAAATCATCCAGATCCGCTTTAGACGAAATGAGATAGGGGTCTTGCTCTGTTGTACCGGTTCCGCCGCTATATGTATATGTTGTTTGGGCGAAGAGCATGCTTGTAGCAAAGCACAAGCAACAAATTGTTGAAATGATAATTTTTTTCATAACTTTTTTATTTTTTGAGTGAAACATTATTTACAGGAATAAACTTAATCTTTTTGTCTTTTATCAATTGACGAGCAATACTAAAAGTTTCTTCCGAAGGCATATCTTCTTTTGAAATCACCTCTTGCTTCCAGCCCATCAGTTTATTAGGATTATATAATTCAATGTCGAGGGCTTTAATCAAGTCCTTTATTTGTTTTATCAGAGGGTGAGATTTATCCTCTTTATTAGTTAGATAATCCCAATGACACGGAATTAAGCAGTAATTCCAAAGCAAGCCAAAGTAAAGCGGATTATCTGTTTTTTTCCAAATATGCGCAATAATGTAGTTCATTATTGTGCTTTGGGTGCCATAACTCACCACTTGATTTGTATATTGAAGAATAGTTTCTCTTGGAAAAGTATTGCCATCACTATCAATAGCGATTCTGATGTCCGTTTCCCGGTGAAATAGCGAGTTATTGCTATCGTTTGTATAGTCAAGGGCTTCTTTCTTCGAATACTTGCGTGTTGTTTTCTTTGTTTCATGTTGATAATAACAATGTTTTTTACTGTAACGCACCCGAACAGCGTCGCCATTTTCAATTCGTTGCCGAACCTCTGACGCTTGTTCCCCGACCCATTCCGGTTTCGGAAACAAAATGTCTTGAACGACACGATTAACCAATTTCACATCATCGTTGGAAAATAACTCTCGCAGAGCATCAATTCCATTTACTTTTGCATTCATAACTGTTTTCATATTTTTATTTTTTTTAATTTGTATTATTTTATTGATGGGATTGCAGGTCAAACCCGCAATGACGACACACGCGAGAAGCCACACCAAGGGAAATAACCCTGATGTGGCTAACTATTATGTTCTTCGTATGAAGTTTTAAAATTTTGTCTCTCATATTGTTTAAAAGTTTATGCTCTAAACTCTTAAACCCGTCGGCAAACAAAAAGCGTGACTGCTCGTGAATGCTTATTTCCAAAAATCTGGTGTCTGGTATAACCTTTGTAAGTAAATAAGTCCGAAACAATTCACGCCAATTGGCGTGAACCTTCGCAACTCATTCTCACTTACAAATTGAAATTTACCAGACTTCGATTTTTGAGAGAATAAGAGCTAAAAGCCCTATTACTAATATTTTATAATTCTAATTTTTCATTTTATTGTTGTTTCATCTTTCATATCGGGGACAAAGGTATGAATTATTTTTTAATTTGCAAAATAATTTTCAATGAGGGGATTGCGGGCTTGACCCGCAATCCTCTCGTCGCAAAACCCCACCTCAAGCAGCGCATCCCGATTTGCCCGCAGAAATATTGTTCCGAAAGGCGACTTACAATAGATTGTGTCTTCCATTTTCATATTTTTTTAATCATTTCATCCAACGCTTTCGCCAGCCCGGAGGCATCTTTGCCGCCGGCGGTGGCAAAATGGGGCTGCCCTCCTCCACCTCCCTGTATGTGTTTGGCGGCATCGCGGACTATTTGGGAGGCATCCCAACCGCCTTTCACGAGGTCGTCGCTCAGCATCACGGTCAGTAATGGCTTCTTGTCGAAGGTGGTGGCTGCCACGAAACAGGCTTTTTCTAAAAATTCGCTGCGGATTTGGAGGGCTAAATCTTTGACCATCTCGGCGGAGAATGGTCCGCGGAGCACGAACAGATTTATGCCGTTGACCTGCTGCTTGGATTCGATGAGTTGCTTTTTGACTTGCACCAATTTTTCTTTCACGAAGCCCTCGACCTGCTTTTTCAGGTCGGCGTTTTCGTCCACAAATTTGCGGATGGTCTGCACCAGGTCGGGCGCGTTGTTGAACGCTGCCCGCAAACTGCGTAAAATATCCTGCTGCATGTCAAAATATTTCTCTACATTTTCGGCGGTGATGGCTTCGATGCGGCGGATGCCTGCCGCCACGGACGACTCCGCCAAGATGCGGAACGAGCCGATGCGACCGGTGGACGCGATGTGCGTGCCCCCGCAGAGTTCGACGGACGAGCCAAAGCGCACCACGCGCACGTCATCGCCGTATTTTTCGCCAAACAATGCCATTGCGCCCAACGACGTTGCTTCGGCGATTGGCACATGGCGGCGTTCGTCCAATGGAAAATCTTCGCGGATTTTTGCCGTTACAATTTGCTCCACCTTGCGGATTTCTTCGTCGGTCACTTTTTGGAAGTGCGAAAAGTCGAAACGCAGCGATTCGGGGGTCACAGACGAGCCTTTTTGCTCCACGTGCGTGCCCAAAACCTCGCGCAATGCCTCGTGCAAGAGGTGCGTTGCCGTGTGGTTGGCTTCTGTGGCGCGCCGTTTTTTCACATCAACCGTTGCCTGAAAAGTGTCCGTAACATCCGCAGGAAGCCGTTTTGTGAGGTGCACCGCCAAATTATTTTCGCGCTTGGTGTCAAAAATCTCAATTTTGTTGCCATTGGAATCCGTCAGCCAACCGCTGTCGCCTGCCTGTCCGCCCATTTCGGCGTAAAATGGCGTTTGGTCGAGCACGATTTGATAATAGTCGGCGTTTTTTTGCTTCACTTGGCGGTAGCGCAGAATTTGCGCGTCGGATTCGGTGAAATCGTAGCCCACAAACTCCGAGTCGCCATTCTTCACCGTCACCCAGTCGCCCGTTTCCACGGCGGCGGCATTGCGGGCGCGCTCTTTTTGCTTTTGCATCTCCACGTCAAAGCCCGCCTTGTCTGCCTGCATATCTTGCTCGCGCAGAATGAGTTCCGTCAAATCCAGCGGGAAGCCGTAAGTGTCATAGAGCGTGAAAGCATCCACACCGCTAATCGTCTGCGTACCTGCCGCCTTCGCCTCCTGTATCTTCTTGTCTAACAGCCGAATACCTGTTTCCAGCGTCCGCAAAAACGAATCTTCTTCCTCTTTGATGACTTTCTCAATCAGGTCGCGTTGCGCGCTCAGTTCGGGGTAGGCATCGCCCATTGAGGCTATCAGGACGGGGATTAGGCGGTGCATAAAGGGGCGTTTTTGTCCCAGAAAGGTGTAGCCGTAGCGCACTGCGCGGCGCAAAATGCGGCGAATGACGTAGCCTGCCTTTGCATTGGAGGGTAATTGTCCGTCCGTGATGGCAAATGCGATTGTGCGGATGTGGTCGGCGATTACGCGCATCGCCACTGCCTGCTGCTTGTCAGGGGATTGCGGGTCAAGCCCGCAATGACAGGCTATTTCTTTTATAATCGGTTGAAAAACATCGGTGTCGTAGTTGGAGGTCTTGCCCTGAACAGCCATGCAGAGGCGTTCAAAGCCCATTCCGGTGTCGATTACCCTATTCGGGAGTCCCTCCAGCGAGCCGTCGGCTTTGCGGTTAAACTGCATAAACACGAGGTTCCAGATTTCCACCACTTGCGGGTGGTCGTGATTGACCAGCGTTAAGCCGTCGATTTTGGCGCGCTCGGCTTCGGGGCGGAGGTCGATGTGGATTTCCGAACAGGGTCCACACGGTCCTGTATCGCCCATTTCCCAAAAATTATCGTGCTTATTGCCGTTGATGATGCGGTTTTTGGGGAGGTATTGCTCCCAATAGCCGGCGGCTTCGTCGTCGCGCTCCAAATTTTCTGCCTTACTGCCCTCAAACACTGTAACATAGAGGCGGTTTTTGTCCAATTTCAGCACCTCCGTCAGGTATTCCCACGCACAGGCGATTGCTTCCTGTTTGAAATAGTCGCCGAACGACCAGTTGCCGAGCATCTCAAACATGGTGTGGTGGTAGGTGTCGTGCCCAACTTCCTCCAAATCATTGTGTTTGCCACTCACGCGCAGACATTTTTGCGAATCGGCAACACGCGGATATTTGATGGGCACATTACCCAAAATAATGTCCTTAAACTGGTTCATACCGGCATTGGTGAACATCAAAGTGGGGTCGCCCTTAATCACCATCGGTGCGGACGGCACAATCTTATGCCCGTGGCGTTCAAAATAATCTTTGAACGATTGACGAATTTCTTTTGCTGTCATTTTATAAAAAAATTAAAATTATTTGCAAAGTTACAATAAATGTATCATATTTGCAGCAAGTTTAATTACGAAGTGCGTAGCGACTTGCCGACTTGCAAAGCCGCGCCTTTCTTGATGTTGTTCAATTTGCGCAGTCTATCCACGCTCACCCCTGTTTTTCTTGATACGGAATACAGGGTTTCGCCTTTGCGGATGCGGTGGTATTTTATCTTGCCTTTGGTGTGTGATTTTGCAGCATATTTTTGTTGCGCCGCAATTTCTGCTTTGGAAAATACATAATTGTCTTCCTTGATACACAGGGCATGGAAATCAACGATGTCTTCGGGGTTAATTTCCTGACCTAAAAAGCGAAATTCAAGGTGGAGATGCGCTCCCGTCGAATGCCCCGTGTTGCCGCCCAGCGCAATCGGCTGACCAACCTTAACCATTTCGTCTTGCACCACCAAAAAACCGGACAAGTGCCCGTAAACCGTTTCCAAACCATTGGGATGGCGAAGCACCAAAAAATAGCCGAAACCGCGTTTTTCAAAACTCCGTATGCGAACTTTTCCGTCAAAAGCGGCAACAATCGTGTCGCCCGTATGCAACGCAATGTCAATCCCCTTGTGCATCCGGCGGAATCTGGGGCGGTAGCCAAAGCGGGAAGTTACACGCCCCGAAAATGGCATCACAAAGTCAGAAACGTCGATGTTGTATGTTTCGGGAAGCACCACATCCGAGTATGCCTTCAAATACTCGGTGTTCCAACTGTCGTAAATTTCATCAGCCGGATGCAACTCCTCAAAATCAAGATTTTCCAAAACAGAATCCACCAATTCGGTTTCTAAACCGGATTGCTGATGGTCGGCAAGCAATGAAGCTTCTATAGGTTTGTCCGACTTTACCCGTTCGATTTCACTACGAGGTGGCTCCACAGCACCTTGTGCCTGCACATTTTCCATCGCGAACAAGGGAATAAATGATAGCAATAACGTACTAAATATGTTCCTCTCTTTGCTTACTTTTCGTATTTTCTTTGCCATAATAATTTATCTTTTTTTCTTCGCTCAGAGCGCAAGAAAAACTTTGCAAAGTAACTGTTTTTTTCTGATATACACAAGTTTTCAGGCATGAAATACTTATAAAAATACATAAACAAAGTTAAAATTCAGTAAAATACCCCGAATTAGGGGATAAATGCCCATTTTAAAGGTGCTGAGCGACTGTTAAGTTTTAAGAACACGAAGTCCTGTTACATAGCGGCTTTTGTAATAAGTTGATTTGGATAGTTCATCTACGGACACACCTCTACGGCAGGCATGAATAAAAGAGACATTTCCGTTTTCGTCATTTGATATTACAATACCTACATGCCCCACGCGCTTTGATTTATTGTTTCGTCCTTTGAAAAACAGGAGGTCGCCTGTTTTTAATTCTTCCAAAGCAATCGCCTCCCCCTGTTCTATTTGCGCCATGCAACTTGCTCCAAGCTGATACCCAAAATTTTTGAACACATAAGAAGTGAAACCGGAACAATCGAATCGTTGCGGTCCCTTGGAACCATATCTATACGGAACGCCTAAAAATTGTTTTGAAAAATCAATAATTTCTTGCGTAACAGAATCCGTATCAAATAATTCATCGTTATCCTCCGCAGGCGATATGTTTTCGGTAAACATTTTCTTGGCATCTTTTCGTTCAATAACGCCTTCATCGGAAATCATCAAATCGGTTTGAGGAAAATCCAATGCCGTAAGGCGTTTTATCTCTTTGGCGGCAGAATGATTTTCGTCGGCTACGGGACCCGTTTTATCTTGCTGAAGAAACGAGAAGAGTTGTCCCTTCACAAATTTTCCCTCTTTGTCGACAAACACTTTTACGACAGGCGCATAGCCGCTGATGCCATCAATACTAAAATCGCCCGATGTGCAAAAATTACCCATGCTGTAAATAATGAATCGGTCGTTGTATAATTCGGCGGCACGAACAACGTGGGGACCATGTCCAAAAACAATGTCGGCTCCGGCATCAATCACGGCGTGGGCAAATTCATACACATTGCCGCGATTTTCACCATAAAACGTTTCGCTTTTTTTCGGCACCCGATTGTGACCTCTTCCTTCTGCTCCGCCATGAAACGACACTATAACAATATCACACCGGGTATTTAACTCGGCAACAAGTTTTTTTGCATTTGCCAAATTGGTGATTTTGACTGTTCCCGAATTAGGTGCAAAGCCACAAAAACCATATTTTACGCCGTTGATTTCAAAAACAGAAGTTTCGCACACTCCTTCCAAACCGGCATAGTGCAAACCGGCTTCTTTCAGCACTTTCACCGTATTTGTGCGCCCGGGAGCACCAAAATCACCCATGTGATTGTTGGCAATATTCATCACATCAAAACCGGCATCAAGCAAATAATTCACATACCGGTCAGGCATTCGGAAAAAATAACATCCGCCGTTGCACGCCTTTCGATGTCCACCGCTATTAAGAAAACAGCCTTCGAGATTGCCAAAAGTGACATCCGCATCGCGCAAAACACCCTTAACATTCCGCAGCAACTCTTTCCCATCGCTCACCGGGAGTTTGGCATCCGAAGGATAGTTGGAGCCAAGCATAATGTCGCCCGTTCCTATCACGGAAATCAGATTTGCGTCGTTCGACATCCCCTGAGCAAATCCACACAATGGACAAGCCAGCAACACAGTTACAATTACATTCGTTTTAAACATCATTTTTTTTGTCAATTTTTCGGCTGCAAAGGTAGGCATTTTTTCAATACCGACAAAATTTTCTACTCATTGAACAGGGCAACCGCATCAAATTTCAGCCGTATTCTGCGCGTCTGATTTCGTCTGCTACGCCGGAAGCAGTATCCACTTGCTATTGAGCATTCTTTATGATTTTTTTCACTTCTTCAATGCTCAAATCAATAATATCGGCTATCTCAACGACATTCATGCCACGTTGGACTAACTTGAGGGCATGTTTTACGGTCGCTCTTTTTTCGCCTCTTTTCTCGCCAATGACAATTCCTCTTTTCTCGCCTCTTTTTTCGCCAATGGCAATTCCTTTTCCCTCGCCTTCCCTCCTTGCGAAGTTCATGCCACTGGTATAGTCTGACAGTGCCATTTCACGCATTCTGTACTCCCAAAGACTTTCTTTGTCTTGCGCCACGAAAGTTATTCTTTCCTGTGCTTTTTGTATTGCCGTATCCATTTTTATTACCTCCTCTAAAATTATATTGTTTGTATTTTTATCAAAAAAAGTTAGCCAACGGTGCAGGGAATTATTCAGAATATCCTTCTCCGCCAGACATCTGAATTTCACCATGTCTATGAAATGTATTTCCAGTGCATCGTTGAGCAGACATTCACGGTTATGGTCTTCCCAGAGGTGGAAACTTGCATGAAAATCATCCACCGGAAGAAACTCAAAATTGACGATGTTGATGTTGATTACCGCAGGCAATTCCACATAGTCATGCCCCTTTTCGAGACTTTCCGAGAAATCACGGCTCCAGTAGAACAGACTGCGCTTGTCCATATTGCCCAGATTGCTGAGTTGTACCTCAACATTCACCTTCGTCCCGTCGGCAGTTTTAGCCCTGACATCCAGAATACTTGTCTTGTTACCGATGATTTCGGCTGTGAACACCCTGTCTTCACGGATTTCCACCGATTGCAGATTATCCTTGCCGGTGCGATGCAACACGGCATTAAGAAATGCCAGAAGTTGTACCTCATCTCCTTTCTCCCCCATATATTTGAGGAACAGATAGTCATTCAGCGGATTAAGACGTTTATTGTTCATAACAGTCAATTTTCATTGTTCCTGCTGCAAAGTTAGTGCTTTTTTTTGAATAACGGGAAAAAAACTCAAAATTATTTTGTCAATAAAAAAATAGTTACTACCTTTGTTGCCGGAAAGAGGCTGTCTCAAAAGGGCAGCCTCATTTTTTTATATATTTAATATTCCCCTATTTTTCGTACCTTTGCATCTGCAAATCAAAGATATAAGCATTATGGCAAAAGTAGTATTTAAGGATTACAG
>BNTR01000045.1 GCA_025996755.1 Bacteroidia bacterium | reverse complement strand
GCCACAGACATGAACCCCATATCCCTCTCGCCGGACTATTTCGAAAAAAAACACAATTGGTATTACCTTTCGCCCGACAGTATTGATGTCCGTTTGGCAAGCGATGAGTTCATTGTTGTGGAGGAAATTTTTCGCTGGTATGAAAAAGGCTACCGCTATCCGGTTTTTGAAACGGTCAGCAGTTGGACAAAACTCCCTGATAACAGTATTTATGAGCAATTTCTACATAACTCTTTTTTCTATCCGCCCCAAGAGCATTATTATTTGAAGGATGACGCGGAAAATCAGGCGCAATTGGATGACGTGGCAGCCGAATCACGTGACCCGAATGCAGGTTTCACTTACAATTTCTTTCCCAATCCGGTCAGGGAAACCTTAAGTGTGGATTTGCATTTACCAAAACCCGCCAAGAACATTCGGCTCCAACTGCGAACTCTAACAGGGGTGTTCGTGTTGGAAGAAAACAAAGGCTCTCTTGCCGCCGGCATCCGCCATTTGCAGTTGAACACCGCGTCAGTCCCCGCCGGCAATTACATTTTTGTTATTGTGCGAGACGGACATTCTGTGGGCGAAGTGCTACTGAAAAGATAAGCGAGAAATTTAAGATGAAACACAGGTTTATACTCACAATGGCAAGTTTGCTACTCACAGCAAGCAGTATGGCACAAGTTTCCTACACCCATAACTCCACAGGTGCAGGAAGGATGATTGTTGCAACGGTGCCAAATCGTGAGTTATGATATTTATTCGGCAAATGAGTTACCGGCTTGTGCATTCACCAACCCCAGCACTTTTGTTGGCAAAGCCTCTTTCGTGTCCGTGAGACTGCCCGCGGGCTTGGCATCTATCGGCAAATATGCGTTTTACAATTGCAGCGGCACCGCAAGCGAATTTTATACCAACAACACCCCCATAGACATCGCCGCAGGCAGCACGGGCAACAAAACGTTCATCGCGCGATGGGTCAATGGCTGCACCGTAACGTTCGACACCAACGGCGGGAGCCTCATACCCTCGCAAACGGTATTATCGGGCTACCCTGCGGGCATTTATCTGCTGCGCGTAGGAAAAACTTCCCTGAAAATAATTAAGCGATAATTAAAATTCTTGGAATTATTTCTTACGATGCCTCTTTAAGAGCCGCTTTACCCTGCTTCTTCACCTGTTTTTCCAATTTTTCAATCGTTTTTTCCTGATTTTGAATCAGTGTCAAGAGCGAATTAAGTTCTTCATTTTCAACACCTTCCGGAAATTCGCCGTGCACGCGGTCGATGAAATCGCTGAGGACGTTCATATAGTTGTTGAACGCATCGTAGGCATTGTCGTAGGGGCTGAAAATGCTTGGACCGGAGAAATGCTTGGTGCTCATGAAGTGAAAATGGTCGGCGGCTTGCAGGTTGTTCCAGTCCTGCAAGATGCGGCGATTGGTCACCATACGCACTTTTTCTGCTATTGCGTGCAGTTTGGCGGCGGCTTCGTTTTGCAGCACATTGCCCAGCCACGGGCTGATGTCTTTGTCGGCACCTGCCCACGAGCAGGGGTGAGGCACCGCCAATTCCTGCGCCGGTTTCATACGGCTCGCCACTTCCGAAGGGGTCGAAAACGTGATGCCTTGCGCCAGCGCAAAGCGCGGAATGGCTTTGAAAAAGTCGAAAATACCCGTTGAGGCAGGTTGTAGGCTGCCCAACACGTCGTAATTCAAAAACAGATTGATGACCTGCTCTTCTTTGGGCGTATCCACAAGCCAGCGCACAAATTTGTCGGCAACCAGAGGGTATTCGTCCCAGTCGTAGCTCGAAAAACGGTACGAAATGTCGTCGCAGAACTTCCTGTTGCGCGTCAGCAGCCGCAACTTGGGTGCCGAAGCCGAAGCGTAGAGGTAGTTGGGGCTTCTCCAGCCCAGCACGTGCTTCGCGCCCTCCATCAGCATCGCCTTGAAACCCATCGCCAGCACCTGCGGGGCAATGTCGTCGGAATAAAGCAGTTCGGTGTTGCAAAACACCTTGGGCTGTTGTCCAAACAGCAGTTCGATTTTTTCGGAGTGGGCTTTCACTTGCCGTTCAAACTCCTCCGGGTCGTTCAGCGAAGCCAGCGAATAGTCGTGAGGCGTTGCCAAAAACTCCACACAGCCCGTCTGAGCCAACTCTTTGAACTGGTCGATGACCTCCGGCTCGTAGATTTCCATCTGTTCCAAAGCCAGCCCCGAAATGGCAAACGCCACCCGAAACTTGCCCTTAAACTCCTTGATAAGACCCGCAAGCAGCGCATTGGCAGGCAAATAGGTCCGCTCTGCCACACCACGAATGGTGTCTTCGGTGGCAAAATCATCGTAATAATAGTGGTCGGAACCAATATCAAAAAAACGATAGCGCTTCAGCCGAAGCGGCTGATGCACATGAAAAGTAAGACAAATTGTTTTCATTTATATTAGCATTTGTTTATTCGTGCTTTCCCAACGTGCAAAGATACAAGATATTTTTTAGATTATTGACTTTTTTTCGGGCACAAAATAGTTAAATTTTCATAAAAATTCATTTTCTTTTAAACTTTTCCCTATTTTGGCAGTCTTTTTATTCAGTGGTTTTAAGTTTTTAAATATACAATAATACAATTGAATGAAAAATTTTGGTGGAGCGTTGCTCCTTGTGCTATGTTCGGCAACTGCCGTGGGGCAAACGAAAGCCGATTTGTCGGGTGTGATTTTGGATAAATCGGACAATGAGCCGATTGTAGCGGGCAGTGTGTCGTTGCTCAACGCGCGAAGCAAGGCGTATGTGAGCAGTGCCGTGAGCAATGTGGACGGTGATTTTTTGCTAAAAGACGTTGCCACAGGCAATTATCTTTTGCAAATCACGTATGTGGGCTACGACACGCTCTCGCAGAGGGTTAATCTGACTGCCGACAAAAATCTCGGCACGCTCTATCTGACGGAAAACGCCAAGACGCTGAGCGAGGTTGTCGTGCAGGGCAAACGCCCCGATGTCGTGATGAAAGGCGACACGATGGAATACGATGCCGCCGCGTATAAGGTGGCTGAAAACGCCGTGGTGGAAGACCTGCTGAAAAAACTCCCCGGCGTGGAGGTCGATAAGGACGGCAAAATCACCGTCAACGGCAAGGAGGTGAAGAAATTTATGGTCGATAACAAGGATTTTTTCAGCGACGACCCGCAGGTGGCATCCAAAAACCTGCCGGCGGAGATGGTGGAGAAGTTGCAAGTGCTTGACCGCAAGTCGGATATGGCGCGTATCACGGGCTTCGACGACGGCGAAGAGGAAACAATCATCAACCTGACCATCCGTCCGGGGATGAAAAAGGGCACGATGGGCAATGTGCTGCTTGGCGGTGGGCAAGACCGCAACACGCCCGATGATTTTCGCTACCAGGCGGGCGGATTTGTCAATACGATGCAGGACAACAACCGCGCCACGCTGATTTTGAACACCAACAACAACAATAATATGGGTGCCGCCGACCTGGGTGCCAACCAGTTTGGCGGGATGCGTATGCGCCGCGGCGGCGGTGGCGGCATCATCGAGTCGCAAAATGCCAGCCTCAACATCAATCGCGAGTTCTCCAAAAAGCTCAATATGAATGCCGATGTGCGTTTCAACAGTTCCGACAACAATTCGCGCAGCAGTGTGGAGCAGACCACTATCGACGACAAGCAATCGCAACTCGACAAAACAAATACACAGACCCACTATCAGTCGAAAAACGTGTCTGCCAATATGAATATTGAATGGAAACCCGACACGCTCAACACCTTGACCTTTCGCCCGAATTTTCGCTACAACAAAAGTGAGAGTCAGGAAGATGAAACTGCCTATCGGTTTGCTTATCAAACAACCTCTTTGGACAGCCTCTTTCACTCCACAAACCAATCATGGAACAACGGCTCCGGCTACAGTTTCGGCGGGCAGTTGGACTATGCCCACAGATTTGCAAGCAAGCAGGGGCGCGTGCTAAGTTTCAACCTCAATGGCAATTACAATGATAACTATTCCCAAGAAAAGAGCGAATGGAGCAGACAAAACTATGAAAACAACATTCGCACTGAACTAAAAGAACGCGACCAGCGCGACGAAAACGACAACCTGTCTAACAGTTACCGCCTAAGCGTTTCGTATGTGGAGCCGATTGGGCACAACAATTTTATCCAACTTTCGTATCGCATTTCGCAGGCTGGAACGGAGGACATCAACAGCACCTACTATGTGGAGGACGAAAGCATTGCCGAGCCGGTAGATTCTTTGAGCCGCAGCACCGTGCGCTCATCCACCAATCAGCGCATCGGGCTGAGTTTCAAGGCGCAACGCGCTAAATACAATTGGACATTTGGCTTTAATATCGACCCGTCGAACTCGGAAAACAAGACCTATCAGCCCAAATATGGGCAATTCCCATCGCAGCCGGTGCCCTCTGATGGTGGTCGCTTGCACAATGTTATGGGCGATTCGCTGATTAACACTGTTCCGCAGAACGTGATTAACTTTTCGCCGAACATCAATTTCCGCTACAATTTTGCGCAGCGCACCACACTGGAATTTCGCTACGAGGGTGAAACTAACCAGCCGTCTGCCAACCAGTTACGCAATTATGTCGACCAAAGTCGCCCCACCGATTGGACGAAAGGGAATCCCAACCTGAAGCCCGGATACCGCAACGATATGCGGCTGCAATTCAACAAATACGTCCCCGAAACGCAGTTGGCATACCGCCTCAGCGCAGACGGCGGCTTCTCGTTCAACGACATCACTTCGGTGACAGAGATGCTCGAAGGCGGTGTCCGTCAAACGACCTACAAAAACGTCAACGGCAACTGGAATGCCAACTTTCGCGGTATGTTTAACACGCCGCTACGCAACAAAAAATTCTCAGTCGCCAATTTTATGAATGCCTCTTTTCGTGAAACCAATTCATTTGTGAATGAATCAGCCAACCGGATGAAAAACCTCTCTGTGACGGACAATGCGATGTTCAACTACCGCTCCGACCTCTTCGATATGGGCATCAACGCCTCCATCCGCTACAACGACATCTCCTATTCGGCGCGCCCAACAAGCAATCAGGAGACCTACGATTTCGGCGGCGGCTACAACACCACCTGGTATTTGCCCTACAAATGGACACTCAGCACCGATATTTCGCTCACCAATCGGCGAGGCTACGCCGAGGGCTACAACATCTCCGAAACGATGTGGAACGCCTACGCGATGAAGCAAATTTTCAACAAAAGCATCGGCACAGGCTCCCTGAAAGTGCAAATCTACGACATCCTGCAAGACCGCAACAGCGTGTCGGCAGCAGCCACCACCAACGGCTTCCGCACGACAGAAACGACCGTCATCCCCAGCTATTTTATGTGCAGTTTCATCTACAAATTCACCATCTTCCCCAAATCAAGTTCGGCGAAAGCCAGCGATTTTGAAGGCGGCGGTCGTGGTGGACGCGGCGGCTGGGGCGGACCGCCTCCGGGTGCTGGCGGACCACCTCCGGGTGCCGGCGGACCGCCGATGTTCTAATTGTTTGCCGAAAGTAGAAATTTTTGGAAATTTTTATGTAATTTTGCGGCAATTATGATAATTGAGAAGTTGTCGCTGTTGAATTTCAAGAATATTGAGGAGGCGGATTTGACTTTTTCGTTCAAAATGAATTGCCTGCTGGGCGATAACGGGATGGGAAAAACTAATCTGCTGGACGCGCTGTATTATCTGTCGTTCACCAAAAATTACACCAATCTGCCTGATTCGCAGTTGATTAAGCACGATGCCGAATTTGCTTCGCTGCAAGGTTTTTACAAGGAAGACGACACCACGGAAGAGATTCAGTGCGGGATAAAACGGGGACACAAAAAATCTTTCAAACGCAATAAAAAGGCATACAGCCTGTTTTCGGAGCACATCGGGCTGATTCCGGTCGTGATGATTTCGCCCGTCGACAGCGAACTGATTCAGGACGGCAGCGACGAGCGGCGCAAATTTGTGGATATGCTTATCAGTCAATACGATAAAGACTATCTGCGGGCATTGATGCACTACAACAAAGCCCTCGTGCAGCGCAATGCGATGCTGAAACATCCGCAATCGGCAACCGACGACTTATTCGACATCTGGGAAGAGCAGATGGTGGAAGCGGGGGAGGTGATTCACGCGAAGCGCAAGGCGTTTATTGCCGACTTTTTGCCCGTGTTTGAGGAGTATTATCGCGCCATCAGCAGCGACAATGAGCAGGTGGGGCTGGAATATGCGTCGCAGTTAGACAGAGGCATTCCATTGGCAGAATTGCTGCGCGAGCGGCGGCAGCGCGACTTGCTGCTGGGCTATTCCACCGCGGGGATTCACAAAGACGACTTTAATTTCCTGTTAGACAGCCATTTAATTCGCAAAATAGGGTCGCAAGGGCAAAACAAGACCTACCTCATTGCCCTGAAACTCGCACAATTCAACTTTTTGGTAAAGCACAAATCGGTCGTCCCCATCCTGCTGCTGGACGATTTCTTCGACAAACTGGATGCCAAGCGGGTGGAAAAAATCGTGGAACTTGTTGCCCGCCCGCAATTTGGGCAGATATTCCTCTCCGACACCAACCGCAAGCACCTCGACGAAATTCTCGCCCGAATGGAATACGACTACAAACTGTTCCAAGTGACCAACGGACAAATCACCGAAATGCCATGATACGCACCAACGCCCAATCCATCGCCTCCGCACTGAACGACTTCTTGGAAGCCCGCCCCGACATGGCTCAAAAATTGGCAGAGGCACGCCTCATAAATTATTGGAACACAATGAGTCCCGCCATCACGCGCTACACCACAGCCGTCTTCATCAAAAACCGCGTGCTGCACGTCACCCTCACCTCCGCCGTGCTGAAAAACGAACTGATGATGCGCCGCGAACAATTAGCCATCACCCTTAACAAAGAGGCAGGAGGCACGGTGATTGATGCGATTGCGTTTCATTAGTGGCAGGAAAATGTTAAATTTTCACCTTTGTGCTGTTTTTTTACAAAAAAGACTTGCAATGTCAAAAAAAATGACTATCTTTGCAGCCGTTATCGCGAGATGTCGTTGCGGGTTTGAGCCGCAATTCTCCGCGACAACAAAGGAAATTTTTAAAAACAATTTAATTTAAAGTTTTATGAAAAAAAAGGTGAATTTTGCGCCAGCGATGCTCTTAGCCGCCTCCATGGTATTCGCAGGGGGGGGGGGTACAGCATTTACGCGCCGAGTCTCCACAAGAGGCTAAAATCGCCGTATCCGGCGTTGTTAGTGATGCCGATGGACCTGTCATCGGTGCAAGTGTCGTCGAAAAGGGCAATCCTGCTAATGGAACTGCCACCGACATCGACGGAAAGTTCACCCTGCGGGTGTCGTCCAACGCCACGTTGGGAGTTAGTTATCTGGGTTATGCAGCCCAGGAGATTGCCGTAAACGGGCAATCGAGTATCAATGTAACCTTGACGGCAGATGCCAGCACGCTTGATGAGGTGGTGGTGACGGCGTTGGGTATCAAGCGCGATGCCAAAGCATTGGGCTATGCCGTGTCCACCGTCAGTGGTGCGGATTTGGTCAAAACCAATTCGCCTAACTTTGCCGCCGCACTCTACGGCAAAACCGCAGGCGTGCGCATCCAGTCGGCTCCCGGCGGCGCAGCATCTGCCGTGAGCATCAATGTGCGCGGCTTGAGCAGTATCACGGGCAACAACCAGCCGCTCGTTATCGTAGACGGCGTACCCGTCCGCAATGGCAACGCCAACAACGATGGCTATTGGGGCGACCAGCGCATCCAAACCAACGGCTTGGTGGACATCAACACCGAAGACATTGCCGGTTTGTCCATACTCAAAGGGGCATCTGCCACCGCACTCTACGGCTCGGAAGCAGCTAACGGCGTTATTATGATAACCACCAAAAGCGGACAGCGCGGTGGCGGTTACTCGGTGGATGTCAGTGCCTCAGTATCCGCAGATGTGCTGGCGTATATGCCCGAAATGCAGACCATTTGGGGACCGGGTCGTACCATACAAGCGCGCAACAACGCCTACGAAATTGCATCGGGCGGATTTTGGGAACGCAACGTCAACGGAAAAGATGTAAAAAGCATATACCGCACCACTCAGCAGTGGGGTCCCAAGTACGACGGCAGCGATGTCTATTACTGGGACGGCACTACACGCCAATATTCGGCGATGTCGTCTAATCCTTGGAAAGACATTTTCCGCACAGGTGTCAACGAAACCTACAATGTAAGCATCACACACGGCAACGAGAACAGCAATACCCGTCTGTCGTACACCGCCGTCAACAACACGCCGATGCAGTACAACAGCGAGTTCCAAAAGCACAACTTTAGCCTCGCGGGCAGTATTACGCTCAACAAGTATCTGAGCGTGAGTTACACGGCAAACTATATGCGCGAGTTCGTCAAAAATCGTCCATACCGCATCAGCCGTATTACCAACAACTTTGGCGGTATATTCGGCTCGTTTGAAGATGTGGGTTTGATGCGCGAAATGACAATGACATCCTTGGGCTACAAAAACGTTTACGAAAACCAACCCACACTCACGCCTAACGAGTCGTTTGCGTGGCAGCCGGCATCGTCGGCGTTGTTGGACGAATATTATTGGAACGTGCTGGGACGCGAACAATTGGAGGCACGCAACCGCTTTATATCCAGCGTTGCACCTACTTATACCATCATAGACGGCTTACAATTGCGCGGCCGCATCTCCACCGATTTGAGTGCCGACAAAATAGAAAAGCAAGAACGCACCGAGAAACCTCTCGTGCTGGGCGACCCCTCAGGACATTACAGTTTGGCAAATCAACGCTACGAAATTTATTACGGCGACATAATGCTGAACTTTAACCGCACTTTCGGCGACAACCTCGGTGTGACCGCCACCGTAGGATATAGCGGACGTATGGAGCGGCAGTACAATACGGAGGTTTACACAGAGGGTGGCTTGACGGTGGAAAATTGGTTCGACATCAACGCCAGCCGCAACAAAGCGGGGGTTAGCACCAAGAAAATGCAACTGCTCAAGGATGCCGTATTTGCCACCGCAGGCGTATCGTGGGGCGGCTTTGCCTATCTGGAAGGAACGGCGCGGCAGGAACAAACCTCTACGCTGGCTCCCGGCAACAACTCGTTTTTCTATCCCTCAGTCAATGCCAGTGGCATCTATACCGAAGCCTTTCGCCAATACCTGCCCTCGTGGTACAACTACGGCAAACTGCGCCTGTCGTATGCTGAAGTCGGCAATGCGCCCGACGTGTATCTTGCCAACCAAGCGTACAACCAAAAGGCACTCAGCGGCTTCACCTACAACACGACAATGGAAAAAGTGGGCAACGACAAACTTCGTCCCGAAAACAAATACGAATGGGAAATCGGTTGGGAAAACAAGTTTTTTAACAATCGTCTCGGCTTTGAACTTTCCTACTACACCAACACGGTGAAAGACCAGATATTGCCCACCACAATGCCCTATTCTTCGGGCGGCGAATCGTTGCTGCTGAACATCGGCGAGTTGGAAAACAGTGGCGTGGAAATAGTGGTCAATGGCACGCCATACCGCACCAAGGATTGGGATGTTACGCTCAATGCCAATGTTGCTTTTCAGAGCAATAAGGTGGTGAAACTGATGGACGGCTTCGACCGCATCACCCACTCCAATTGGGACGGTGCCGCCGAACTCCGCTCCTACGTGGGACAGCCAATGGGCGACATCTATGCCTACATGCCCTACCGCGACCCCGCAACGGGCAAAAAAGTGGTGGACGAAAGTGGTATGTACATCATCGACATGACCGAAATGAAAAAGGTGGGCAACGCAATGCCCAAACTACTGGGCGGCTTTGGCGGTGCGGTGTCGTGGAAAGGGCTGACGCTGGATGCCATATTTGACTTCCGCATTGGTGGTGCGGTACTCAACACGCCCTATCAATATATGATGGGGCAAGGCAATTTGGTGGAATCCTTGCCGTACCGCGATGCTGCGCACGGCGGAAAGACCTACTATTTTGAAGGCGACAACAATACCGGCGGCAACCGCATTGCGTGGAGCGGCGCACAGGGTCCCAACGGCGAGCGTGTATACGACAACGGCTTGATACTTGACGCTATGCAGGGACATCTTGATGCCAACGGCAAGTTGGTGGTTGATGGTCCCAACAATATCATTGCGCCTGCCGACAGATACTACTACTGGACGTACAATTGGGGAACAGGTGACCCCACAAACTACGAAGAATCTATTTTTGACAATTCGTACTTGAAACTGCGCGAACTCTCGATTTCGTACCAATTGCCCACGTCCATCACGCAAAAATTTGCCTGCAAGGGGCTTACCGTATCTGCTTACGGTCGCAATCTGGCGTTCCTCTACAAAAATTTGCCTGCCTTTGACGCCGAAGCCACAGACGGCACATCGTGGATGTCGCAGGCAAGCATTGGCGGGTCAACGGCTACAGCGCGCTCGTTTGGGTGCAGTGTGAGAGTATCGTTTTAATTAGCATTAAGTGAATCATTAAAAAAGAATTAGTATGAAAAAGATATTGTATATATTACCGGTGCTCGCCCTGTTTGTGGGCATCAATGGCTGTAGCGACAACGATTTCGCTACTTTGTACCCCGACCCCTCAAAAACATCAACCGTTTCGTGCGAGAAACTGATGACGGGCGTGTTTTACAGTGCACTCACGTACACTAAGCCCACGCGCGACGGGATTGAGTATTTGAACCTCACCATCTACGGAATGAACAGCCAAACAGTGGGTTACGTCAATAACGGGTACACGTTCCGCATAGGCAGTGCCCCCGACACGCGCTGGAAGGACTTCTACAAGACGGTGGCGCAGTTTCGCATGTTGGAAGACACCTACGGCAAACTTGACGATGCAGGCAAAAAGGACAATGAGATATTTGTGCTGCTTGCCGAAGTGTTTGTGTATGAACAACTTCAGCAGATGGTGGATGTGTTTGGCGATATGCCGTTCAGCACGGCAGGTACGCTTGCCATAGCCGGCGATGCCGTAACGTCTAAGCCCACTTACGACAAGGCAGAAGACATCTACACCACAATGCTTGACCGCCTTGGTGCTATCAACACGCGCCTTGCAGCCTTGCAAACGGCGGGTTTGTCCACCATTGCTCAAAACTATCTGCCCAAGCAGGATTATATCTGCAATGGCGACTTGGTGGCGTGGCAGCGGTTTGCCAATTCTCTGCGGTTGCGCGTGGCGTTGCGGGTGGCATCCAATGGCAGTCTCACAAGCAAGGCGCAGGGCGTACTCAAAGAGGTTATTGAGAACCCCGGCGCAAATCCCGTCATAGAGAGTAATGCGCAGAACATTCTCATTGCCGCCGATAATGATGGTTTTGACCCACATTTGGACGAGAGCGGCTCGCACGGCATCCGTGATGCCTACGAGGCAGATGACGGACGCAATCAAACTGCTCCGCAGGCATTGTTAGACGAACTGACAGGCGACCCGCGTCTCAGCATTATGTTCAAACAAAAGGGTGGCATATACAGAGGTATGAAGTATGACGAGAACGAATCGCAGCAGGGTATAGATTTACGCGACAAACTGTACAGCGTGGTGGATTCTGCTACATTTGGGTGGAACAGCAAGTATCCGGGCATCTTGGTCACGGCAGCAGAAGTGTCGTTTATCAAAGCCGAAGCGTTCAATAATGCGTGGGCATCGGGCAGCGCAGAGAATGCCTTCAAGGAGGCAGTGACGCAGTCGGTGGAGTTCTACTTTTATCTCAATAGTCTGTCCTCCTATCGCACACCTGCCACAGTGCCCACGCCTGCTGAAGTAACCACGTTTGCGGACGGGCTGTGGAACAACACATCGCTGTATGCCGATAATGCGACGGCAATAGGCACACAGAAGTGGATACATTTTAGTTTGATATTGCAGCGTGAAGCGTGGGCGGAACTTCGGCGTACGGCATTGCCTGTGCTGACATTTCAGGACATCCCGGATGCGCGGGCATTTAATTTACCTGTTGACCGCTTTATGTATCCGGAGAGCGAATACCTCTACAACAAAGCCAATTATCCTGCCGATGCGTCCCGCAACGCAGTTACCGAGAACAAGCGCAAGCTGTTCTGGGCAAAACCTGCCGGTTGGTATCAGACAATACCGCAGGTTGCACCGTAGATAATGTAAGGCATATCCTACAAAATGAGAGAGGGGGTAACTCACGTTAGCCCCTCTCTTGACTTTGGAGGTGCTATCGAAAAAAAAGAATTAAACTTAGGGTGTCGCATTGTCAAAGTCAGGAAAAAATGTGTATCTTTGCACCATGAAAAAAACAGATGTTATGAGTGTGCTTGAAAAAGCACCTGAATCGGTGGTTGATGAGGTGTATCGCTATACACTTTACCTGATTGAAAAGAGCAATGCACCTGTAAATCAGCCGGATAGGGCTTCTCATCGGGATGTTGTAAAAGAATTAACCGGAATAATCGCCGGATATTCCGGCTCTGCCGATGATATTCGTGCAGAAAGGCTTGGCTTAGCATGATGGAAGTATTGCTTGAAGTTTCCGCGTCCGCGATACTTGATTAAAATGAAAGAGGGGATAACTCACGTTAGCCCCTCTCTCGCTTTTAAATTTATAAAAGTATCAATAATAATTTATTTCCCTTCCATCTTCGCTTTCAGTTCAGACAAGCCTTCGATGTCGCCAAATGTGGTTTTTTCGGCTGCTTGAGAAGAGGTTATTACTTCTTCTTTGGCTTTTTTGGCTCGCTTTTTCTTTTCCGGCGCATCGGAAGGAGTGCCTTCTGCGGCGGCATTTTTGCTTTCTGCCCGTTGGATGTCTTCAAAGATGCGGCTGTGCGACACGATGATGCGCTTGGAATCTTTGTTGAACTCGATGACTTTGAAATTCAACTTTTCCTCTGCCTTGCACGACGAGCCGTCTTCCTTCACCAGATGCTTCGGGGTGGCAAATCCTTCGACGCCGTAGGGCAACGAAATCACTGCGCCCTTGTCCATCATGTCGATAATCGTGCCTTCGTGAACAGAGCCAACGGTGAATATGGTTTCAAATACATCCCACGGATTTTCTTCCAACTGCTTGTGTCCCAAACTCAAACGACGATTTTCGGCGTCTATTTCCAACACCAAAACTTCGATGTCGGCTCCGACAGAGGTAAATTCGCTCGGATGTTTCACTTTTTTTGTCCACGAGAAGTCGGATATGTGAATCAAGCCTTCTACGCCTTCTTCCACTTCCACAAACACGCCAAAATTGGTGAAGTTGCGCACTTTCGCGGTGTGACGACTGCCAACGGGGTATTTGTTGACGATGCCTTCCCACGGGTCGGGCTTCAACTGCTTGACACCCAGCGACATTTTGCGTTCTTCGCGGTCTAACGTCAGGATAGCCGCTTCCACCTCATCGCCCACTTTCAAAAAGTCTTGCGCGCTGCGCAGATGCTGCGTCCAGCTCATTTCAGACACGTGAATCAAGCCCTCTACGCCCGGAGCCACTTCAAGGAATGCACCGTAATCAGCCATCACAACAACCTTGCCCTTGACGATGTCGCCCACTTTCAGGGTTTCTTCCAGAGCGTTCCAAGGATGCGGAGTTAATTGCTTCAAACCGAGTGCGATACGTTTTTTGTCGTTGTCGAAATCCAAAATCACGACGTTCACTTTGTCGTCCAACGTCACGATTTCTTCCGGATGCGTCACGCGACCCCAACTCAAATCCGTGATGTGAATCAAGCCGTCCACGCCACCCAAGTCGATAAATACACCATAGGAGGTGATGTTTTTGACCACCCCTTCCAAAATTTGACCTTTTTCGAGACCCGCCACAATAGTTTGTTTTTGCGCCTCTAATTCTTCTTCGATAAGTGCCTTGTGCGAAACAACGACGTTTTTGAATTCGTGGTTGATTTTTACCACCTTAAATTCCATCGTTTTGTCCACAAACACATCGTAATCGCGAATCGGCTTCACGTCGATTTGTGACCCCGGCAAGAAGGCTTCGATGCCGAAGATATCGACAATCATACCACCCTTCGTGCGGCATTTCACATAGCCTTTCACGATTTCCTGACTTTCCAAAGCCTCGCTCACACGGTCCCAAGAGCGGGTTGCGCGTGCTTTTCTGTGCGAAAGAATCAACTGACCTTTCTTGTCTTCCTGACTTTCGACATAGACTTCCACCTCGTCGCCCACTTTCAGGTCGGGGTTGTAGCGAAATTCGTTCATCGAAACCACGCCATCGGACTTGTAGCCGATGTTAATCACGGCTTCCCGCTTGTTGATGGAAGTTACCGTGCCAATCACAACTTCGCGGTCGTTCACTTTGCTCAACGACTGCTCGTAGGTTCCCGCCAAAACTTCCTTGCTGACACCGCGATTCGTTTCGCCTTTTTCGTAAGATTCCCAATCAAAATCCTCGCTGGGAGTGCTTAATTTTAATTCACTCATTGTAAAAATTCCTCTTTTTTAAATTGTTAGACATTATATTGTATAAAAACGCGACAAAGGTACAAATTTTTTTTTGATTTGCTTGACATATTCGAGAAAAAATATGTAACTTTGCCCCAAATTATTTTGATTTGCGTATGAAATTTACAAAAATGCACGGAGCGGGCAACGACTATGTCTATGTCAATGGCTTCACAGAGCGCGTGGACGACCCCGCCGCAGTGTCTATCCGCGTGAGCGACCGCCACAAGGGCATCGGCGCAGATGGGTTGGTGCTGATTTTGCCGTCCGAGACATGCGATTTTCGGATGCGGATGTTCAATGCCGACGGCTCGGAAGCGCAGATGTGCGGCAATGCCACGCGCTGCATCGCTAAATATGTGTATGACAGGGGTTTGACCGAGAAAACAACCGTCACGCTGGAGACCAAGGGGGGGGTGAAAACCCTGCAACTGTATCCCGTCAACGGCAAGGTGGAACGTGTTACGGTCGATATGGGCGAACCCATCATAGAGGCGAAAAAAGTGCCCGTCAAGTGGTCGTCCGACCGCCTCATTGACCAAACGGTGGACTTTCAGCCGGAAAAATACGCGGTAACAGCCGTGTCGATGGGCAATCCGCACGCGGTGATTTTCACGCAGGGCATCAGCACAATGAATATTGAAACCATCGGGCGCAAAATTGAGACCCACCCGATGTTTCCCGAAAAAACCAACACGGAATTTGTCGAAATCCTCTCGCGCACCCACGCAAAAATGCGCGTTTGGGAACGTGGAAGCGGCGAAACACAGGCTTGCGGCACCGGAGCCTGCGCCACGCTGGTAGCCGCCGTGCTCACCAACCGCTTAGACCGCAAAGCCACCATCTCGCTGCCGGGCGGCGATTTGGAACTGGAATGGAACGCCGAAAGCAATCGCGTCTTTATGACAGGTCCAGCGGTGGAGGTGTTTACCGGCGAATTTTGAAAATTCCAATTGTAGATGTAGAGACGCGTTGTAGATGTAGAGACGCGGCGCGCCACGTCTCTACATTACGATCACATTACGATTACCTTTCGGCTGCCATTATTCGCTTTCACGATATAAACACCCTTGTTCAAATGAATTTCAGCACTGCCGGTAACAACGGATTGGTGCACCTTTTGCCCTGTCACGTTGAATATTGAAATTGGTGTTGCCTCTTCTGTTTCAATCGCAATTCCGCCGGGGATGTTATAAATCGCAATCTTGTCTTTGTCTATCGGGGTGATTGCGGTTGCACCTTCTTCAATGATATTGAAAAAATCACGCCACCCATCTGTAGCCTTATACGCCACAAGAGAGCCTGCCGGCACATACAGTTTACAACTTGCTTTGTTGACATGAAGAAAAGAGTAAACAGCGTCAATATTGGGCGGGGTCGGATTGTTACAGTGTATCTCTGTCAAGCCGCTACAACCATAAAAAGCCCCGGGACTAATTGAAGTAACCGAATTTGGAATAATCACCGAAGTCAAACCGCTACAGTTGGAAAAAGCGTAATCTCCAATTGACGTTACACTATTTCCAATAGTCACCGAAGTAAGACCCGAACAATTACTGAAAGTATTATGCTCAATCGAAGTAACGCCATTCGGAATAACAATCGAAGTTAAGACATTGCACCTCTGAAAAGCATTATTTTCAATCGAAGTAACATTATCCGGAATGGCAATCCCTGTTAAAACATCACACTGCCAAAATGCCAGCGTTCCAATTGAAGTTACGGAATTAGGAAGAGTTATAGATGTCAACGAGGTGCAATAAGCAAACGCGAGATTTCCTATACTTGTTACGCCATCTTGTATTATTACGGTAGTAATGGTACTGTTTTCGTGGTCATACCATGGAGCGTAATTGAGAAATTGTCCTAATTGTCCTACATTATACCATTGCCCATCCCAATCTTGCATCGCCCCCCTGCCACTAATGACAAGGGTCTTTTTGTCTTCGCTAAGCGTAGCGGTTACATCGGTTGCTGTTGGGTAGCCAATGTTCCATGATGTGTCGGGAACGGTCTCACCTCCACCGGTAGTCCCTTCTTCGAGGATATTGAAAAAATCACGCCACCCATCTGTAGCCTTATATGCGGCAAGAGAGCCTTTGGGCACATACAATTTACAACTTGCGTTGTTGACCTTAGCAAAAGTATAAGTCTTGTCGATATTGGGCGGGGTCGGATTGTTACTGTATATTTCTTTTAATCCGGTGCAATTATAAAAAGCTAACCCTCCAATTGTATTCACGTTATTTCCTATAATTACCGAAGTCAAGCCGCGGCAGCCGTAAAAAGTACCATTACCAATCGAAGTAACGCCATTCGGGATAACAATCGAAGTTAAGCCAACACAACCATCAAAAGCTTCGATTCCAATCGAAGTAACATTATCCGGAATAGCAATCCACGTTAAAACATTACACTCAAAAAATGCTGACGTTCCAATTGAAGTTACGGAATTAGGAATAGTTATAGATGTCAACAAGGTGCAAGCAGCAAACGCGTGATTTCCTATACTTGTTACGCCATCTTGTATTATCACGGTAGTAATGGTGCTGGTTCGGTTTTTATTGTCATACCATGGAGCGTAACCTGCACCTAACGATTTCCAATCCCAATCTTGCATTGCCCCCGTGCCGCTAATGACAAGAGCCTTTTTGTCTTCGCTAAGCGTTGCGATTACATCGGTTGCCACTGGGTAGCCAATGTTCCATGATGTGCCGGGAACGGTACCACCTCCACCGGTAGTCCCTTCTTCAATGATATTGAAAAAATCCATCCAACCGTATGCCGCTTTATACGCCGCAAGAGAGCCTTTGGGCACATATAGTTTACAGGTTGTTCTATCCACATTAGCAAAAGTATTAGTGGGGTCAACAACTGTTGGTGGGGTTGGATTTTCACTGTGTATTTCTTTTAACCCGATGCAACCATAAAAAGCCATAAATTCAATTGAAGTCACGCTATTTCCTATAATTACCGAAGTCAAATTAGCACACTCTAGAAAAGTCCTACTTTCAATTGAAGTCACACTATTTCCTATAATTACCGAAGTCAAATTAGCACACCTTTGAAAAACCGCAGTTTTAATTGAAGTAACCAAATTTGGAATAATAACCGAAGTCAAGCCACTATTGCCAAAAGCGTAAT
>BNTR01000044.1 GCA_025996755.1 Bacteroidia bacterium | reverse complement strand
CGTATTGCACACTTAACTCGCTGTAATAGTGCCTGTAGTAGTCCAATTGCAGGCTGTCGATATAGACCGTCGGGGCGGCTTGGTCGCTCTTCAACTGGTCGAGAAAGGTGGAGTTGTAGGACTGCTCGCGATTGCCCATCGTGGCATAAAAACGCCCCTGCCGCTTTGGTTGAAACAGCCATCGCAACGGCGTTTTGAAATAGAGTTTCTTTTCGCGAAACATATAGCCGATGCTCGGTTGAAAAAGAAATTCCTGCCCTTGGTGGTGGCGGTGAAAGAAGCCAAACTCTTGCCAATAAAGCCCCCCCCGAGCGCGTGAATAACTGTATTTGAGTGGATTGAGCAAGCCCGAATAGGTAACTTTGCCGCTCTCGTAGCTGATGCCGTGCGGCGAAACGAGAGTGGTGGCAATGTTCCAAAAAACGGACGGCTTTTGGATGCGGGACGAATCAGGCTCCACCAACGATTGCTCGTAATCGGAAAGCGGCACAGGACGTTTTTCTTCCCAAAACAGCGAATCGCTGACGTATGGACCGGCGGCAAAAGTGGTGTCGAAGCGCGAGGCGGGGTCATCATTCGCCTGTGTCATTGCGGGCTTGACCGGCAATCCCTCGACATCGGCATATTCCGCCGATTGATAGTCGTAATACGCCGAATAATAACTTTTTGTGTGATTGCCAAACAGTTTGAAGCCAAACGCAATATCGGAATGCAGCGGCAACAGAAAATCAGTCGTGTCGGTGCCATAAGTCGTTTGCACGCGGAAGTTATAGAACTCCCACCGCCCGCCAATATCGACGCGAGAGATGTTCCACGAGCCATCCACAATGTAAAAATAGCCCGAAAGCAGCCGCTGGCTCCGCGTCTTCGGAATAAATTCAATTTGGTGGATTAGACCGGCGGTGTCATTGGGGGCTTGACCCGCAATCTCCCCAATATACTTAAAGTCGTAATAATCAAACAGTTGCTTATCATCTGGAAGGAGTATTTGGTTGTCAAAAACGCTCGGATTGTAGATATTGACGTTCAAAAAAGGGAGATTGCGGTTTTTAACATCGTCGTTAGCCATCTGCCCGCCACGAATAGCCTTTATCTTGGATGTAAAAATGTTTGGCGACCTGTAATGCACGTCGAGCAGGCATTCAATCAGCGGATTTTTCCCGCGACGGTCTAAATACAGCAAACTTGGCGCGTAAGAATAGAGCTTGTTGTGCGTGAGTATCTTCGTATAGCCCTTGAGATAGACCTCCGCCTGATAGTTTTGGAGCAGCCGCCCATAATCGGGTCGCAAAGCAAGCATCCGGCGAATAATCGAATCGGCTTTCGCATCCGACTTTTGCGCGCAAACCGGTGAGCAAACGCATAGCAACAAAAAGAAAAAACTCAATACCTTCATCAATCATCAAAAATTTTACAAATATACGAAACATTTGTCAATTATTTGTACCTTTGCAGCCTGAAAAGATTTCAAAATGGACGAGAAAGAGGAGCAAATTCTTGATTTTTCCGGTAGTTTGCACGAGGTTTGGCGGTTGCTCAACGATGCCGAACGGGAGTTGTTGCGTGCCCATGCGAAGGTGCAACACTACAAGCGGAATCAACGAATTTATGTGGAGGGCGACGAGCCTACCCACCTGATGTGCCTGCTGGAAGGCAAAGTGAAGATTTATAAAGACGGGATTGGCGGACGCACCCAAATCGTGCGGATGATTAAGCCGGTGCAGTATTTTGCCTACCGCGCCTATTTTGCCCAAGAAAAATATCTGACCGACGCGGCAGCTTTTGAGGCATCCACCATCTGCCTCGTCCCGATGAAAGTGCTCGCGCAAATTATGCACAACAATTTTGAGGTCTGTCGCTTTTTTATTTATCAACTCTCTGTGGATTTGGGCGTTGCGGATGAGCGCACCGTCAGTCTCACGCAAAAACAAATTCGCGGGCGGCTGGCAGAGTCACTGCTTTTGCTGATAGACAGTTATGGCTTGGACGAAAATGCGACTATGAACATCTACCTGTCGCGCGACGACCTCGCCAACCTCTCTAATATGAGCTCTTCCAACGCGATACGCACACTCACAAGTTTTGTAAGCGAAAAAATCATCGTCCTCGACGGGCGCAAAATCAAACTCCTCGACGAAGAGCGGCTCCGCACAATTTCCAAATTGGGGTGAGCAAAACTCATAATTATTTCGTACCTTTGCAGCCCAATTCGGATTTTATGTTTAAATGGTTGATACATTTTGGGGAATATGTGCTGCTGATGGGGCGGGCTTTTGCCGTGCCGCAGCAGTGGCGGGTGTTTTTCAGGCAGGTTGTGCAGGAAATCTACAAGTTGGGGATTGATTCCGTGGGGATTGTCATTTTCATTTCCGCCTTTATCGGGGCGGTCATCACGATGCAGGTGTCGCTCAATATCTATTCGCCGCTAATTCCCTCATTCACAGTTGGTTTTATGACGCGCGAAATCATCATGCTGGAATTTTCGTCCAGCATTATGTGTCTGATTTTGGCAGGCAAAGTGGGGTCGAATATCGCTTCGGAACTCGGCACGATGCGCGTGACGGAGCAGATTGACGCGCTGGAAATTATGGGGGTCAATTCGGCTAACTACCTGATACTTCCAAAGATAGTTGGGTTTGTGCTCTTCGTGCCGGTACTGGTCATTTTCAGTATGTTTTGCGGCATGACGGGGGGCTTCCTTATCAGTTGGTTCACCGACATCATCTCGCCGGCGACCTACGAATACGGTCTTCAATACTGGTTTTCGACGCGCTATATCGGCTATTCGATATTGAAAGCCATGATTTTTGCTTTCATCATCACCTCCACGGCATCCTATTTTGGCTATAACGTCAAGGGAGGTGCCCTGCAAGTGGGCAAAGCGAGCACTCAATCGGTTGTGGGCAGCAGCGTGCTGATTTTGGCAGCCGACGTACTAATCACCTTATTATTAGTCTAAATGATTGAAGCAAAGCATCTTATAAAATCGTTCGACGGCAAAGAAATCATCCGGGATATTTCCGCCACGTTTGAAAAGGGGAAAACCAACCTCATCATCGGGCGCAGCGGCTCGGGGAAAACGGTGTTTATGAAACTGTTAGTAGGCTTGCTTAGCCCCGATGCCGGCGAAATCCGCTACGACGGACGCAACCTGCCGTCGATGAAAAAAGCCGAACTGAACGCCCTACGGCAAGAAATGGGAATGCTGTTTCAAGGTTCCGCGCTCTTCGATTCGATGACGGTGATGGAAAATGTGATGTTTCCCCTCACGATGTTCTCGCAGGAAACGCGCCAAAAGCAAGAGATGCGCGCCCAATTCTGCCTGAAACGGGTGCAAATGGCGGATGCCGCCGACCTCTATCCGGGCGAAATCAGCGGCGGAATGATGAAACGCACCGCCATCGCCCGCGCCATCGCCCTGAACCCCAAATACCTGTTTTGCGACGAACCAAACTCCGGCTTAGACCCCAAAACGTCCCTCCTCATCGACGATTTAATCCACGGCATCACGCAGGAATACAATATGACAACGATTATCAACACCCACGATATGAACTCCGTGATGAACATCGGCGACAAAATCCTCTTCATCTACGAGGGCAAAAAGGAGTGGGAAGGCACCAAAGACGAGATTATGAATGCCGAAAACAAGAAACTGAACGATTTTGTGTTCGCCTCCGATTTGTTTCGGAAGGTGAAAGCGGCTGAAAATCAGTGAAAACAGCCCATTTCAAACCAACAATAAATCAAAGTTCTTGACGAAATTCTCCAATTTAGGATTTTTCTTCACCATAAAATCGTATTTTTCGTGATTGGTGTAGGGCAAATAGTCGGCAGGATTGTCCGTGATGGCTATTTCCAATTCAAATTGGTTGTTTCGCAGTTGCTGAGCGAGAAAATACTTGATTTCTGCCTGTTGAACCACTAATTTATGCTGCTGTTCGGGGTTGAAAACGCCTATCCGGATGCGATTGCCCTCCTGCAATTCGGGGGTAACGCCCAAGATGGTGAATTTGAGGTGCGTGTCGTCTTCCTTTTCGCCCAATGCTTTCCACGCGCGTTCCAAATCTTCCTTGCTGAAGGCTTCTTCGAGGACTATGTTGCTTAAATCTGCCTGTTGGGCTGTTTCGGCAGGCTTGTTGGCATCCGGATTTTTTAATGAAATGGACGGCAATATGCCTTTTTTGAGGGGTGCGGCGGGCGTTTCGGCGGGCGGCTCTACTGCCGGTGCGGCAGGTGGCGGCTCAGGGAGAGGCTGCTCGCTGCTAACAATGAGCAGTGGGGCTATTTTTTTTTTGTCGTCAGCCGATGCCGGTTGGCGATTATATTGGGAGAGGCGAATGAGCAGCAATTCGAGCAGTAGCCGCTTGTTTTTGCTGTAGCGGTAGTCCAAATCCGTCTGATTGCTCCATTCGAGGGCTTTGTAGAGGAAATCGACGGGGCATTTTTGCGACAGGTCGAGGTATTTGGCTTTCACGGCATCGCCCACTTCAAAGAGGACGATGGTGGCGGGGTCGTTGCAGACGAGCACGTCGCGGAAAAATCCTGCCAAGCCGGAGATGATTTGCTGTCCGTCGAAGCCTTTGCGCAGGATTTCGTCGAAGATGAGCAGGCTTTGAGACACCTCGCCCGCAAGGATGGCTTCGGTGAGGCGAAAATAATAGTCGTAGTCCAGCACATTCAGGTTTTCGATGACGGATTGGTAGGTGACGTTGCCGCCGGAAAAACTGACCACCTGGTCGAAAATCGACAGTGCGTCGCGCATCCCGCCGTCGGCTTTTTGGGCAATGGCGTTCAGGGCTTCAGGCTCACAGGCAACTTGCTCACTCTTAGCGATATAGGTGAGATTATCAACAATGTCGTTGATACTGATGCGGCTGAAATCGTAGATTTGGCAGCGCGACAAAATCGTGGGGATAATCTTGTGCTTTTCGGTTGTCGCGAGGATGAAAATCGCGTGGTGAGGTGGCTCTTCCAGCGTTTTGAGGAATGCGTTGAACGCCGCCGTCGAGAGCATGTGCACTTCATCGATGATATAGACCTTGTATTTGCCGAGTTGCGGCGGGATGCGCACCTGGTCGGTCAGGGCGCGGATGTCATCGACCGAGTTGTTCGATGCCGCATCGAGTTCATATATATTGTATGAGCGATTTTCGTTGAACGCCTTGCACGATTCACATTCGTTGCACGCTTCGCCGTCGGCACTCAAATTTTGGCAGTTGATGGTTTTGGCAAAGATGCGGGCGCAAGTCGTTTTCCCCACGCCTCGCGGTCCGCAAAACAGATAGGCGTGTGCCAGTTTCTGATTTTGAATGGCATTTTTGAGGGTGGTGGTCAAGGCTTTTTGTCCGACCACCGAGTGAAAGGTTGCCGGGCGATATTTGCGTGCCGATACGATGTAATTGTCCATTTTTTTTATATTTATCTGCCGCGTGTGGGTGTGGTGGTTGTGTTGCCGCTGCGTGTTTCCGAACTGCTGCGCGGGGATGCGTTGGCATTTTCACGGGGGGAACTGCTGCTGCGCGTCGTGGTTGTCGTGGTTGCAGGCGTTGTGCCGGCACCGGCGGACGAGCGGGTTGATGTTGTCGTGCTGCTGCTTCGCGGCGAAGTGGATGTCGGCGGTGTCGTGGTGTATCTTCCCGAACTGCTACCGGACGTGGTGGTGGTCGTCGTCGCCCTTTCGCGCGGAGCGGCGGCAGGGCGCGCAGAGTGGCTTTCAGTGCGTGCCGGCTGCGGATTGTTAGACTTCCGATTGATTGCCGACCGCTCCCGAGCGGGCTGACGATTGAAACTCGGCGAACTGTTATACCCCGCCACGCGATGTTCAGGATGGTGGTCGTAGGCATAAGCATAGCCATAATAGTGGTCGGAATGGGGACGATGATAATAGACCGGACGTCCGTAATAGTCGTAGCGACCGTCGTAATAGCCAAAACTGAAATATTGACTGCGCGGCAGCCAGTGCGCATCAATCCAGCGATAGCCGCTCTGATAGACCTGCCAATAGCCCGGAATCCAATACGCATTGGCGTAGGGAGCTATCTCCCAATAGCCCTGCAGCCACATATATGCGTGGCGGTAGTTGTCCCACGACCAATAGCCATCAATCCACACATAGTTGGACGACGGAGCCACAACGACGGGTTCGTGCGCACCGAGCATAATTTCCGGAGCAATCGGAATCTGCCGATATACAGACACATACGACTGCGCCTGAGCATTCGCCGACATCTGAACGCCGACAACAATGAGCAATAAAATTGCGAACATCGAACAAGAAATTGTTTTCATATAGTCCATATTTTTGATGCAAATGTACGCAATAAAATCGACAATCCTCTATAATTTATGTTAAATTATGGGGGGGGATGTATTAAAAAAACATTCAAACGGGGCTAATTGTGCCACAATTCAGACAAATATTGAATATAGCGTCTTTAGGAATGCCGGTTTAGTCGACGGCAAAGGCACTTCCAATACGTGGTCAGGCTTGATATGCTCAAGAATCTTGTAGGCATGTTCAAAGCCCGCTTGTACAACTCGTGCATCCTGTATGCCATCGTAGTAGCCGGACAGGTGCAAAATGTCGTAAGCGAGATTAAGTTCTTTGAGCAACTTCCCATCCAACTTTGCCACGTTGGAAACGTAGAACTTGATAGACTTGCGCTCTTTCTTCGGAATATCCACCCCTTTGAGTTCGAGGTAGGTTTCCAGAGCGAGCAACACGCCATTGTAAGCCGTGCCGCAGGCGGTGCGCACATACTTTTTATCGGCATAATAGTCGTCTTCCTTGCGGGCTTTCTGCAAGGTGCCCTTGGCGTTACTCATGTAGCGCATAGCTTCGGCGTAAGCGTTTTGCTTAATTTCTTCCTGTTCTTTGATTGACATAATTTTTAAAATTTAAATTGTTTATATTTTTATTTTGTGGTTGATTTACGCTGCAAAGGTAATGCAAATTTTTGAATGTTGCGCTATGATTTTAGGACAACCCCATATAATTTATGTTAAATTATAGAGGGTTGTCTTCAGGGCAAAGACTCGCAAAAATAGTGCATGGTTGAAGAAATTTTTACTGTACAAACAAATGTCTCACCCTTTTCAAAAAATCGGTTGGACTTTCGTTGTAATAATCCCTGAAACATTTTGCAAAATAGGAGGGCGAAGTAAATCCCACATCATAAGCGATTTCAGAAACGCTGCGTTCGGTTGTGGATAATAACCGGTAGGATTCTTTCAGGCGCATAATGCGGAGTAATTCGTTCGGGGAAAGATTGGTTAATGACTTGACTTTGCGGTAAAGTTGCGTGTGGGAAAGCCCGATATATTGTCCCAAATCTTCCACGTTCAATTCGGAATCGGAAAGATTTTTTTCAATCAGTTCTTTTAGTTTTCCAAGAAAAGTGCTTTCCGCAGGGTTTATTTCTTTGGAGGCGTTGCCGGTGAATAAACTTTCGCGGAAGTGTTCTTTCAGGTGTTTGCGACTTTCTATCAGATTGGCAATACGAACTTCCAGCACATCGGAATTGAAAGGTTTGGCAATATAATCGTCTGCTCCGCTTTTGAAACCGATGATGCGTTGTTCGTCCAACGAACAGGCGGTCAGCAATATCACAGGAATATGACTGGTCGAAAGTTCGGATTTCAACTTTTGGCAAAGTTCGATGCCGTCTGTGTTAGGCATCATAATATCGCTGACAATCACATCGGGCGTATGTTTAACGGCTTTCCGAAAACCTTCTTCGCCGTCGTTTGCTTCTAACACGGTGTATTGTTTGCCGTTCAAAACGGTTTTGATGTATGCCCGAATGTCGTCATTATCATCCACAACCAAAATCCGGTATTTGTTTTCTTCTGCCGGGTCGTCAAAAATTTCGGGTTGAAGCACCTCTGTCATTGCGGCATCAAAGGGTTCTGTCATTGCGGGCTTGACCCGCAATCCCCCTTGAGGAGTTCCCGCATCAAGTGCGGGATGACAGACAACAGCGTTTTGCAGGAAGGGAATGTTTACCGTAAAAGTTATCCACCCATCTGTTTCGCTATTCACGCTAATCGTGCCATTGTGCAGTTCCACCATCGCTTTTGCCAATGCCAATCCGATTCCGGAACCTGCATTATGAGAATCCACTTGATAAAAGCGGTCGAAAATGTGCCGGATATCCGCTTCGGAAATTCCTTTTCCCGAATTGGCAACTTTGATAACAGCAAAATCCATTTCCTCTTGGCGCATTTTGTCTAAACTTACCGTAATAGTTCCTCTTTCGGGCGTAAATTTGAACGCATTGGACAGCAGATTGAAATAAATACGTTCCATTTTCGCAATATCCACTGCCATTGAGAAATCAACATCATCCGGCACATTGAAACTAAAATTCAAATGCTTTTTCTTTGCCATTTCCGCAAACGATTCGTTCCATTCGATAAACTGTGTTTTCAGGTCATACAAGCCCAAATCAAGATTGAATTTTCCGTTTTCATATTTGCGGAAATCAATAATTTGGTCAATCAGTTTGAGCAAAACGCTGATATTCTTCTGCGTTAAAGTAAGCAAGCGGCGTTGCTCCGGATTGATAGTTTTGTCGGCTAATAAAGAATTTACCGGTCCCGAAATTAATGTCAAAGGAGTCCGAAATTCATGCGAGATATTGGTAAAGAATACCAATTTGGCATGAGTGGCTTCTTCCAATTGCTTGGAAAGGGAAACGAGTTTGGCATTCAAACGATTACGGGTATTATATGCCCGAAAAAGAAGAATCAAAAAGACCATGAATAACACAACAATAATCGCAGCACTCAACAAAAGATAACGTTGGGTAGTATATTGCGACATATAAATATCCACCCGTTCGTTCAGAAATTTGATTTTATCTTCCTGCTCAATAATCGCATCGGTTTGAAGTTTCAATACCCGCGCATTGGTTTCATCCACCACATTGGTATAGAGCGTGTTATTTTTCTCGTAAGGTTTTCCTTGCAAAATATTCATTGCCAACTGAATGATTTTTTCCCCGTTGGTCGGATAAATAAAGGTCGCTTTCAGTTTATTTTCCAGCACTTGTTCGATACCGCCATTATTTCCCGGAAGGGCGTCAATGCCAATGAAGTAAATATCTTTCGCCCGATTCAGTCGTTGAGCGGCATTGTATGCACCTATTGCCATTCGGTCGTTGTGCGCAAATACCAGGTTAATAGTTGGATTAGCTGCAAGTGCCTCTTCCATTTTATTTTCGGCAACATCTTTCAGCCATGCACAGTCGGCATTATACACCCACTTGATTTCGGAATAATTACCAATGATGCTGTAAAATCCTTGATGACGCTCCATAGCCGGCGTTGAGCCGTCCAATCCTCGTAATTCAACGATATTCCCTTTCCCTTCAAGCAATTTGACAATATAATTGCCAACTTCTTTTCCTATCTGATAGTTATCTGCACCAACAAATGCGGTGTATTTGTCGGACATAATTTTCCTGTCCACCAACACCACCGGAACACCTGCCGCGTATGCTTTTTCTACCACCGGAGTTATCGGTGCGGCTTTGTTCGGCGAAACGATGATTAAATCGACTTTTTTGTCAATAAATTCCTGTATATCTTTGATTTGCTTTTCGGTATCATCCACCACCGTTTTTATCTCCACCGCCATTCCCGAATGTAATAAAATTTCGTGCTGCATCTCGGTATTCATCTTTTGACGCCATTCGTCATCGCTGCATTGGGAAACGCCAATACGGTATTCTGCCGCTTTTTGCTTGCAGGAAACAAAAAACAGACAGAAAAAGAAACCGATAATTATCGGTATAATATGATTATATACGTCCTTTTTCACGGTGCAAAGATAATTGTTTTATTGGATTTCCGATGTTAAAAAGAACAGATATGCTACCAATATGGCTAATATAATAACTGCTCCCGACTGAGTGTGAAGCCAATCGGAACAAATGCCCATCAGCAACGGAAATACAGCTCCGCCTGCAATTCCCATTATCATCAAGCCGGATACTTCGTTGTCGCGTTCCGGGATGGATTGCAGGGATTTGGAGAAAATCATCGGGAAAATGTTGGAGTTACCAAAACCAACTAAGGCAATGCAGACATACAACAGGCTCAAATCGGAAAAAACGAATAATCCAACAAGCGACGATGCCATACATACAATACTGACAATGAAGAATTTAGGGATGGAAAAACGAGATAAAATAAATGTTCCCGACAGGCAACCAATCAAGCGGAACAGAAAATAAAGACTGGTAGCAAATCCGGCATCCGCCAAAGTCATTCCGGCAACCCGCTCCATCAGGATTTTGGGTGCTGTGGCGTTCACTCCTACATCGATTCCTACATGTGCCATTATCCCAAGGAAAAACAATAAAATTTGCGGTTTGCCCAATAAGCGGAAACAATCAACAAAGGTTGATTTGCTTTCGCAGGGTTCTTCTTTTATTCTGCTCACCCCCAACAACAGAAATGCCAACAGCGTAAAAACGGCATAGACAGGAAACAGCAGTCGCCAATTGTCGAAGTGCAAGGCTGTCCATCCGGCAATGAGCGGTGCACAAAAAGAAGCAATGGCTTTTACAAACTGTCCGAATGTGAGCGTACTTGCAAATTGTTTTCCCGAAACAATATTGGAAATGAGCGGATTAAGCGATACCTGCATCAACGTATTGCCTATTCCCAACAGCGAAAACGAAATCAGCATAAAAGAGAAACTGTAACTGAGAACAGGCACAATCAACGCCAATACCGTTACTATCAAACTCAAGAGAACGGTTTTTCGGCGACCAATTTTATTCATCAACAGTCCTGTGGGAACAGAAATGATGAAAAACCAGAAAAACACCATCGACGGAAAAAGGTTTGCCATTGTGTCTGAAAGCCCTAAATCTTCTTTTACATAATTGGACGCTATTCCCACCAAATCAACTGCCCCCATGGCAAAAAATGCCAACATCACGGGGAGTAATTGTAATAAACTATTTTTTGTATTCATGACTATTTTGTTTTTTCTTTAAATAATTCGACAAAAGCATCGGGCAATTTCGGCATGGCACCGTGTTGTGTGCAGACATAAGCCGAAACTTCTACTGCCAATTGATGCGCTTTTCGGATGGATTCGCCATGCAATAAAGCGGCAACAAAAGCACCCGTAAACGAGTCGCCCGCGCCGACTGTATCCGCCACATGCACTTTCGGAGTATCCATGTATGACGTTTCATCGGCAGTCAATACATAACTGCCTACTGCTCCCTTCGTTTCGATAACCCTGTCCAAATGATAGTCTTGGAGTAATTTCCGGCAAATTTCCTGTTCCGAAAGGTTTTTTAAATCAAAGAGTTTAGCCACTTCTATGACTTCTTCATCATTGATTTTCAGCGTATTGCAACGCAATAAAGATTCGTGGATAATCTCTTTGCTGTAGAAATGTTGCCTCAGATTGATGTCAAATATTTTGTAGGCATCATCCGGCACTAATTCCAAAAAGCGGTAAATAGTTGCACGAGATACCACATTCCGTTGCGCCAACGAACCGAAACAGACCGCACTGCAATTCCGCGCCAGCTCTTCCGCCTGCCCCGAAAAAGGAATATTATCCCAAGCCACGTTTTCGCAAATCTCATATTGCGGCACACCTTTGTCGTCCAGTGTTACCTGCACCGTTCCGGTGGGGTAATCAATAGTTTCTATCAGAAAGTTAAGTTCCTTTTCTGCCAAACTATCCAAGATTTCTTTTCCCAATAAATCTTTTCCTATCGCGCTTACAGCATAGCCTTTAAAGCCGAATTGCGAGGCTTGATAAGCAAAATTTGCCGGGGCACCACCTAATATTTTTCGTTCGGGAAACACGTCCCAAAGGATTTCCCCAAGTCCTGCGATTGTTTTCATGTGCATTTTATTTTAATGTATAGATTACAAATTTGTTTATTGTATATTTTCCTCCTTTGACATAAAACCTGATGCGATTGTAAGGTTCCGATGGAAAAACAAGATTAGATATACTGATTTCTCCATCATCTTCAAAACATTCAATAGATGCTTTGTCTATTAAAAGGCGTAACCGATATGTTTTTTTCGCTTCTATCGGTGCGGAAGTAACTGTGGCAAAACGGTCGCTGAAATCAATTTCCCCGCTACTTTTCCTGTCCATAATATAGCATTGCTTTTCGGGAAGACTGATAAATAAATCAACATATTCTCCTTGTGAATTAAACAGTTTGAAACCGATGATTTCTGCCGATTGGCTTTCAATATCCACAACCAATTCATACGCGCCTTGATTGTTTTCCAACAGATTATCAAGGTTGTAATCATTTTCAACAGTAATGTTTTCTATTTCGTATTTTTCTTTTCGCAAGTTTTCCATTTCCTTTACGGGATAATTGCTTACGATATACTCCTTCCCTTTTTTTATCAATTTCAACTCGCGAGGAACGGTCATTGCGCTACGGAAATTTTGCGTAGGCACGTCATTGGCATATTCCCAATTGCTCATCCAAGCAATGGCAATGCGGCGATTGTCGGGCGCATTGTTCCACGTTACGGCTGCGTAATGGTCTTTTCCCCAATCCAACCAATGTTTTTCATCCGGTTTATAATCGCAATGAAAAGTTTTTCCGTCAAAATCGCCGACAAAATATTGCGTAGCCGAGCCGCCCATCGGTCCGCCCGGATTGATATTGACAATCATTACCCATTTAGCCCCCCTTTGTCCCCCCTCAAGGGGGAAATCTAATTTAAAAAGGTCGGGGCATTCCCATACGCCATCGTGCGAGCCATAGCCTGCACCGAAAAAACTTTCATACGTCCATTCTTTCGCATTGGTCGAAGAATAAATTTCGATTATCTGCCCAACGGCTAATGCCATTATCCACTTTTGAGTCGTTTCGTGCCAAAATACTTTGGGGTCGCGAAAATCGGGCGTATTCGCCTTTTTCAATACCGGATTTTCGGCATATTTTGTCCATGTGCGCCCTTTGTCGTTGCTGTAAGCCAAACTTTGCCATTGCCCTCCCCGTTCACTTTGAGTATAAAATGCCAATAATGTTTTTTCACTTCCGGTCTGAAAACCTGCGGTATTGTTTTCGTCCACCACCGCGCTTCCGGAGAAAACCGTTCCCAAACTATCGGGCGACAAAGCCACCGGCAAATGTTCCCAATGCACCAAATCCGTGCTTATGGCGTGTCCCCAACTCATATTCTGCCAGCGTGTTCCGAAAGGATTATACTGATAAAATAAATGATATTCCCCATTGTAATATACCATGCCGTTCGGGTCGTTCATCCAACCGTAAGGCGGGGTAAAATGATACGCAGGACGGAATTTTTCGTTTGAATTAAAATCAACCGTATCAGACAATTTGATTGCTTTCAGACAAATAGCAGATTCATTTAATTCCGGAATATCCAGCCGGATTTCTTTCCCTTGCCATTCCGAAAGGTCAAGAGGCACCCAATAATCTATCTTGTCTTTTGCCAAGCGAATAACATAATTTGCTGTTCCCGTTCCATCGACAAAAATACTTGTTTTTACTTCTTCGCCCGTATCTTCAATTGGAAGAAGAAGATACTTTTTAGATACCTGTGGAATCAGCAACTGCTTTACCGAAGCCTTATAATACAACTCTTTTGAAATTTCAGTTCCATTCGTTTGCTTGTCTCCACACGAAATAAGCAAAACACTTAGGATGAATAATGTTAATAGATTTTTCATGACGTTTGTTTTATTTAGGAATTGCAATCAATTGGTCCCAATACATACGTTATTTTTTAATACCATCATCGAGAGTTTATTGTAAACAGCAGGGTCGATATTTACTTTATAATTTTGCCATAACGCACCACCTGACCAAGGTTTTCCACCATCATCTGTGTCTTCATCGCTTTTTATCATCGAAGCACAATAAGGTGTTGGGTTTATACCACCAATTTGCGGATTGGCGTATTTGCCGTCAATGCCGTTGATAGAGAAAGATTTAATATCCACATCAGCAGATAAATCAATACTGTTGCGCGTACTCTCTTCGCAGGCTGTAAGGCTAAATAATAAAAATAGCCCTAAACATATAATATATTGCATTGTCTTCATATTTGTAATTTTTAATTCGTAATTCGTAATTGTTTAATTGCCTCCGTAACCCGGATTTTGTTTGTATAAATATTTACTGAATTTGATTTGATTTTCGGGAATCGGCACATATTCATGTTTGCCTTTCACGAAAGAGGCATTGCCATAGTAGGGACGACGGAGAGATTCCGCTTGATAGTATTCGTTCATCACTTGGTCGGCTATGCCCCAACGCACGAGGTCGAAGAAACGCCCGCCTTCCATGGCAAATTCCAAACGGCGTTCCCAACGCAAGGCTTGTTTTGCAAAGTCGTTCGTCCAATTAGTATTCGGATAAAGTGCAATTTCTATCTTATCATTAGTATAATCAATAAAAATCGTACTGTTTTTTGCTCGGTTGCGCACTTGATTGATTAAAGGCAAAGCCTCCGCTTCTTGTTTCAATTCGATAAAGGCTTCTGCACGCATCAACAGTATATCGGCATACCGAATCAGGATGCGATTCTTGGAGTTGGCATAAAATGGGTCCATGTGCACGAAACAATCACAACTTGGGTCCACATTCTCTTTCAAAGAAGCATAAACGCCATAAGTGCCCGGATTGCGATTCCAATCTTCTGCGTAAATCAAACTTGTATTGTATTTATATGGAAATCCGGGGATGGCAACCGTATGAAACAAGCGTGGGTCTGTTTTATCGGCTATGCCGGAAACATTGCTATTGTAAGAAGTAAAATCCGGCAACCCGTTTATCGTACTGAAAGCATTTACCAAACTTTGGCTGGGCTTATGGAAGTCGCAACATCCCAATTTCATCGGTGTAGAAAGCAAATCGCCAAAATTCAATCGTCCGAATTTTGTACCATCATTTTGAGAATGTTGAACAGAGAAGATAGCTTCTTCACCATTTTCATAATCTCCCGGCAGGAAGTTAAAGGCAAAATCCGATTCTAAGTTATAACGCGACCCAATTACTGTTTCCGTATTCGTCAATACTTTTTGAAGGTCTGACTGGTCAATGCCAATGACTGCATTTTTATCATCCTGACGATAGGCTTTATACAGATACGTCTTTGCCAAATAAGCCGCGGCGGAAAACCGGTTGGCGCGCCCTTTCTCCGGTTGTGTGTCGGGCAGATTATCTGTTGCATACTGAAAATCATCGGCAATTTTTGCCCATAACTCGTCGTTATTCAAAGCCACATTAGAAATCGTACCGTAATCTGTTATCGCAATCGTTTCATCAATATAGGGAATGTTCTTAAAAAGTATCTTCAACAGAAAATAGAAATGTCCCCGTAAAAAACGCGCTTCGGCAATACGTGTTGTTTTGACAGGATTGCTGTCCGCTAATTCGTTCAATATCCGTAAAGCAGTATTGGCGCGGGAGATAGCCCGGTAACATTGAAACCATAATCCATCCACCACACCTATATCGGTAGTGATATTGGTAGAAGTCTCAAAGAAATGAAATTCTTGAATGTCTTGTTCGCCGGAACCGCCTTTATAAGCATCGTCCGAACGCACCGTCCCGTAAGGCCACAAACTATTGGGAGTAGTATAATGGTCATTTCCTAAATCGGAATACACTGAAGTAACCAACTTGTCGGGGTCGTTCACTTCTTCTTCATTGAGAATAGCCTGTGGCTTTTCTTCCAAGAAATCTGAGCAGCTTGTGAGTAAGAGTGCTGAGCAGAACAGGCTGAATGTTATTTTTATTGTTTTCATTTTTATATTTTTTTATTTGTGTTTAAATTTTGTGGACTAAAAAGTTATATTAAAACCAACTGTACAAGTTATCGGAATCGGATAACCGAATCCTGCATTTTCGGGGTCAACACCTGTAAAGTTCTTTGCATGAATCGTAAACAAGTTCTGTCCGCTCACATAAAAGCGCAGGCGTTCCATTCTTGCCTTGTCGGTAATTGCTTTAGGCAGTGTATAGCCTAATTGAATATTACGCAGTTTCAGATAAGAGCCATCTTCTATGTAATAGGTAGAGAAGCGACCTTCATCGTTCGTATTCGTATTTTGCAAAGCGGGAATATTAGAATCCGGATTGCTGAGCGACCAAGCATTTAACAGACGTCTGCCTTTATTAGAGTTTACATCGTCGATGCTCCAAAAATCTGTTTGTTTCTTTACCCAGTTGTCCAATACATTGCCCTGTATACCTTGGAAAAAGACATTCAAATCAAAGCCTTTGTATTCCAAATAGATACTCAAACCATAAGCAAAGTCGGGGTAAGGGCAACCTATCCAAGTTTGGTCCATGGCAGTAATTTCATTATCGGTGTCCAAGTTTTTATAACGAATACGACCCAAAGCCTTGCCGTCTTGTTTCACATGCTCATCGACTTCCTCTTGTGTTTTGAAAATGCCGTCAGTCACATAACCGTAGAAGGAACCGTAAGGTCTGCCTAAAATATTATCGCCTGCACGTCCGCCGTAAGAGTTTTCCACTTCGACCGGCAGTTTGGTTATCTTGTTCTTAAATCCGGAAATATTTGCATTCACATCGTATGATAATCCGAACGCGGTTTTATTGCGATAGCCCAGAGAAATTTCGTAGCCTTTGTTTTCCATTGAAGCACCATTTGCCCAGCGGTCGCCTCCTTCGCCTACCGTAGCAATATAAGCAGGACGAATCAGAATATCTTCCGTTTCTTTGATGTAATATTCGGCAGAGCCGTAGAGTGCTTGATTGAAAAAACCAAAATCCAAACCAATATTTGTCTGTGTGGTTGTTTCCCATTTCAAATCATCGTTGCCCGATTGCAGTTTTGTATATCCGGAAGGAAGACTGCCTTGTTTATTCCCTGCCAAGTCGTAAGCAGTGCCATGAACTGTATCCCATGTTGGGTCGGCTGTCCCGTAATTAGGCGCATAAATAGAATAAGTAGCATAATTGTCTATTTCCTGATTACCGGTTTGTCCCCAGCCTAAGCGCAATTTCAAGTCGGAAAAGATTTCTTTGGTCGATTCCATAAAGGCTTCTTCCGTCATACGCCAGCCCAATGAAAACGCGGGGAAAGTACCGAAGCGATTGTTTTTACCGAAGCGGGAAGAGCCATCGTAGCGAATGGTTCCCGACACGAGATAACGATTGTCATACGCATAATTCACTTTGCCAAAGTAGGACAAGAGTGAATATCCGGTACCCGAACCACCTACTTGTGCCGTCCCTGTACTCATATTGGGCCACATATATTCCGGTGTTTCCACTACAAAAGCGTTCTCTCCTGATGTATAAGCATTGAAACTGATGTCGTTGGAGCGGAACATTTCCATACCGCCTAATACATCAAATACGTTCTTGTCTATTTCTCGAGTGTAAGCAATGGTGTTCGTCCAATTCCATTTTACCGAATGGCTTTGTTCCAAATTGACCGCACTGTTGTTGCTACTCATAAAACCGGATTGATAGGTATGTTGCAAATATCGTTTGTAGAAATTGCCATAATCAATCCCGTAACTGCTACGAATGTTTAAGTTCTTGATAATTTCCAGGTTCACAAAAGCATTGCCGAACAATCGCCAATAGTTGTAAGGATTATCTTTATTCGCTTCCAGCAAGCGC
>BNTR01000043.1 GCA_025996755.1 Bacteroidia bacterium | reverse complement strand
GTTATCCACTACGAGGGATTTTATATAGTTGGAAGCAAGGCTATTGTCCGTGTTATGAGTAAGATAGGTGAATTGTCCGGTTCGTTTATTCATCCGGTTGATGCCTCCACCGTCGCGCCCAGCACTCTCGGCAATTGAATGTGGGCAAAAATATTCTCAAATTTCAGTGGCTTGCTGTTTTCGTCCGCAACAACGGTGTAGGAAAACCGCCCATTTTCCAACTCTATATCATCAATAATCAAGTCAATACTCGAAGCCTCGTTCGGCTCAGAGCGAAAAGCATCAATAATATACTGAATATTCAGCGGCGAATCCGCCGACTCCCTGCGCAATTGCATATCAAAATCGGACAAACGCGCAGAACTAAACCGCAATTCGCCCTGCAAAAGGGGCAAAAAATCAAATCCGGCAGAAATTTCATCGACATACAGCAAAGTATCCCCCCGCTGGTCTTCCAAATACACGTCGGAGAGCACTAAATGGTGAAACGGCGCAAATTTGGTGTAGCCCACCGACACCTTAGTGCCGATTTTTTTCTCCAACCAGCCGGTCACTTTAAGCGTGATTTCCTGCTGAAAATAGGGCACACGCACCACCACCGCCAAGATTAACCCCAGCAGAAGAATCCCCATAAAAATAATTCCGGTAATGCGCAGTGCTCTCTTCATCACAAATATGGTGCAAAGGTACAAAAAAAATCTTAATCTCGCCACGGTAAGTTCAATTTTCAATTAGTAACTGCAAATGGAATATCTGATAAAAACTGATTTGAGCAAATAAAACTACGCCAAGCGTGGTACGACCTCTCCAGCCTCAATGTTAAATTTCAAGAAAAGCATTGAATATTAAAAATTATTCACTATTTTTGCAGCAGGTTTTTTAATGAATTATGCGACAAATCACCATACTTATATTGCTGATGTTTGCCGCAACGACGCAGGCTGCAGACAGTTATCGCTTTCGGACGATGTCGCCCGAAGGTGGGTTCTCCTATGATGGGGTGCAATCGGTGTTACAAGACGATGACGGCTTTATTTGGGTATCGCAGGAAGACGAACTCTATCGTTTTGACGGCTACCAATACAAGATGTATCATTCCTCCTTTACTGTCCACAACTCAGCGAAAGAATGGCTGTTCAAGGATATGAATATCGGCACTGACGGCAAATTTTTTGTGAGCACCAACAATGGATTGTTTGTTTACAATAGAGAAGCCGACAGCTTTGAACTCGCCTGGGCGGATGCGTTAGACAGGGTTGAATTGGATGCTCAAAACAGGGTCTGGTTGTGGCAAAAGGGATATTGGCGCATTTTGGATGTCGAAAAACAAACTTCCTGCCGACCGTTGTACGATGGCGATTCCATTTCCTACCTTTCTTCGGCTTTTTGCGTGAATCAAGCCGATTTATATCAGATTAGCAATTATGGGAAAATCTTTCTTTTCAATCAGACTACCCAAAATTTCTCTCTGTTTATGCTTACGCCCCATAGAGAAGGGCGCGTTTTAAGTGCCAAAGCGCATCAAGGCAAGTTGTGGGTGTTGGTGGCAAAGCACGGTTTATATAAAATTGATTTGGCAACCAAAACGATAGAGGCGCATTTTGACTATTCCGGAACGGAAAAGCTTACTTTCACACCCCAATTTCATATCGATAAAAACGGGCATATTTGGTTTGCTACGCGCGATGGTATTGAGATTTTTGACCCCGAACAAAACACCTATACCTACTATAAACACGATGATGCCGACCCCTACAGTTTGCCGAACAATTCGGTTTGGACGATTACCGAAGACCGGCAACAAAATCTGTGGCTCGGAATGTATTCGGGGATAATGGCTTACGTCAATTTGAACGAAAAACGTGCCTTCGACTCGTTCTATCCAATGGATAAAATGCTAAACTACCGTGTTGTTTCGGCGTTTGCCGAAGACCAACTGTCGTGGTGGATTGGCACGGAAGGTGGCGGCATCAACCGGATGAATAAACGAACCGGACAATTCACCTATCTTACTCATAACACGGACAATAGCCTTGCTTCCAACTATATAAAATCCCTCGTAGTGGATAACAATCAAAATCTGTGGATTGCCACTTTTTTGGGAGGATTGGATTGTTATGACCCGAAAACGAATCAATTCAAACATTTTCTACACAACGCCAAGGACAAAAATTCGCTGCTCAACAACAATATGCGAAAAATCTTGCTCGAAGGCGATGAGGGATTGTGGATAATCTACCAACAGCGCGGGATGGCGTTTTCATTCTATTCATTTAAAACACAAACGTTTACCCACTACAATTATCCCGATGAGAAAAAGTATTATTTGTTTGATATGGTGCGCGGCGCAGGCAATCAATTGTGGCTGCTCGACAGTAAATCGCTGTATCGGATGGATACCCGAACGCGAGCCATCGAAGCCGTGCCGCCAAAAGACACGCTGTTTATGAACTTTTTTACCGCCTGTCCGGATACAGCCGGCAATCTGTGGCTCGGCACAACAGGCAACGGCTTGGTTAAATACGACCCGAAAACGGGCGATTTCACGACTTATAAAGATATTCTAAAGCACAATGTGAAAGCCATTTACAGCATTGGTTGCGAGAGCCGGGGAAATATTTGGATGGGCACAGACAACGGCTTGGTCTATTACAACATAGCCAACAATGTATTTTCGCGCTACGACACGCAGGATGGCACACAAGGCAGAGTTTATTATCCGTTTGCTGTGGCGCAAGGCGAGGACGGCAGGATGTATTTCGGTGGTACCGGCGGTTTTACGATAGTCAATCCTGCGCTCATCACCCACAATACCCATCAACCTAAAGTCCTCCTCGCGGAGTTTTTGATAGACAACCTGCCTGTCAAACTTCAATCTGTGATGCAGGATAGTGTCATCCGATTGAATCACAATCAAGCAAATTTCGGATTTCGATTGGCTGCGGACAATTATTTAATGCCCGAAAAAACACATTACAAATACCGCTTAGACGGATATGATGCCGATTGGCTCGAAATCGACGCATCCAATCGCATGGCTTTGTATGCCAAAGTCCCGCCCGGAAACTACACTTTTGAAGTGCTTGCCGCTAACAACGATGGCGTGTGGAGCGAAACGCCAACGGTGGTGAACATACGTGTCAACCCTGCTCCATGGCTCAGTTGGTGGGCGTATGTTATCTATGGCTTGTTTGTGTTGGGCATCCTGTATCTGATTTTGCAAGTGTATTTGCACGATGTTGAGAAAAACAAAAACGAGGAGTTGCACAAAATTCAGATGACTTTCTACAAAAACTATTTTGTCAACATCGCCGATGCGGCAACCAACGAGCGGGACAAGGCACTATTGGAGAATTTTAACAAAGTTGTGGAAGCCAATATGGGAAACTCCAAATTAAACATCGACTTCATCGCCTCCGAAATGAAAATGAGCCGAAGCAAGCTATTCACCGGCATAAAATCACTGACAGGCAAATCTCCCAACGAATTTGTTCTGCACCAACGCCTGCGCAAAGCCGCCCGCCTCGTTGTTGAAACAAACCTCACAATACGCCAAATCACAGACGAAGTAGGCTTAGAATCTCAAACCTATCTCGGCAAGGTCTTCAAAAAGGAGTTTGGCGAAACACCTACCGCATTTGCTGCAAAACATAGGAAAAAACTGTAAAAAATGTCAATTTGAGATAAAAAAATGTCAATTTGAGCGAAGCATTTCAGAATCTTTCCACTAACTTTGTCCTCCGTTTAGTCACGAGATGCCATTGCGAGCTTGACCCGCAATCTCCCGCGACAGACAACAGAATTATAAACAATCTAATTTTATTGAGTATGGAAAAAACATTTAGAAACTTTGCAAACATACTGCTAATCGGCGGCGTGTTAATCACGGGGGGGGTGGCAAACCACCTAAAAGCCGAATCTCCCCAAGAGGCAAAAATCGCCGTAACCGGCGTGGTGTCCGATGCGGATGGTCCCGTCATCGGCGCAAGTGTAGTAGAAAAAGGCAATCCGGGCAACGGTGTGGCAACCGATGTGGACGGAAAATACTCGCTCAGAGTATCGCCAAGTGCCACCATCGCGGTGGCTTATTTGGGTTATTCAACCAAGGAAGTGCCCGTGAACGGGCAAACAACAATCAATGTAACACTCGCGGAAGATGTCGGCACCCTCGACGAGGTGGTGGTTGTGGGTTTCGGTACGCAGAAAAAGGTCAATTTGACCGGTGCTATCAGCACGGTGTCTGCTGAGGCGTTTGAAAGCCGTCCGGTTTCCAATATCGGGCAGGCTTTGCAGGGGTTGGTGCCTAACCTGAACATCAGTATTGCCAAAGGCGAATTGAATGAAACGCCTAAGTTCAACATCCGTGGCGGCACGACGATGTCTTACAACACCGATGACAGTAAATGGCAGGTTGACAACGGCTCGCCACTGATTATTGTGGATGGCGTGGAATTGGATGAAACTATGCTCAACCAAATGAATCCCAATGACATCGACGCCATGAGTGTGATAAAAGATGCTTCGGCTGCCGCTATTTACGGTACCAAAGCCACGTTTGGGGTGATTTTGATAACCACCAAATCGGGCAAGTTCAATCAGAAAGGCAAAATCAATTACAGCTACGAACTGTCTTATGATACCCCGACTGCGCTTCCCGACATTATGAATGCCCTGGAAATTCAGCAAGCCTCTATGAATATGACTCGCTGGACATTGGGCACGCCGTCGGCACTGGACGAGCAAAAGTTGGAAGCCATAAAAAAATATATGGCGAATCCGACCGATGAAAACCGCTATTTTATGAACGGCAGCTCCATTGTTTGGGTTGGCAATATGAATCCCTACAAGGAAGTGGTGCGCGATTGGACACCTACACAGAAGCATAACCTGTCGGTGTCGGGCGGCTCCGACAAGATGACTTACTATGTGTCGCTGGGCTATCAGGGCGAAGAAGGGATGTATAAAATCCAAACTGACAGCCGCGAGCGTTACAATGGCACCGTGCGCGTGAACACGAAAGTAAAAGACTGGTTCAATATCGAAGGGAAAGTATCCTATAATAAGGTAACTTTTGACGGTCCCTATATTCCGAGCTACAAAGGGAATATTTGGAATATTCTGCAACAGGATGCAGACAAAAACATCAATATGCCGATTAAGACCGGTCCCAACGACCCTATTCCAAACACTTATACCGACAACTTTCTGGGGTGGGTGGATTTTGGCGCAAGAACGACCAACACACGGCAAACAGCGGTGCTGTCCGTTTCGCCGGAATTTATTATTATTCCTAAAGTGTTGAAAGTGAGGGCAGATATGTCTTATACGCCACAAACCTATCGCGCCAATCGTCGCGTGCCGGAACACCGCTATGTAACCTACAATTGGGGTGCCACCGTGAGCGAGGTTTCCGAAACGACTGAAAATCAGGCTCGTTTGGAACAGACACAAACGGATACCTATTTGCTGAATGCGTATGCCGAATTTAATAAAACCTTTGCAGAGAAACATAATGTTTCGGCAGTGCTCGGTTTCAGTCAGGAAAAGGTGGATTACAGCCAGTTAGTGGAAAATTTGCACCGCCTGTTTTCGCCCGACATCCAAAATCCGGCAGTAGTGGAAGACATCGCATTGAATACGATGGAAACGGGCGGACAAATACGCACCGGACGTTCGGTATTCGGTCGTATCAATTATAACTATGCCGAAAAATACCTCTTTGAGATGAACGGTCGCCAAGATGGCAGTTCGCGGTTTACGCCCAACGAACGCTATTTCTTCTTCCCTTCGTTTTCGGCAGGATGGCGCATTTCGGAAGAATCTTTTATGGCACCGACCAAAGACTATCTCAGCAACTTGAAAGTGAGAGCCTCGTGGGGTAAATTAGGCAGTCAGCCGGAACTTTATTATCCCTATCAGGCAACGATGACATCCGAATCGGCTTCCTATTGGATTGACGGACAATATGTGACCAAAGTGAAAGCACCAAATCTTATATCGCCTACATTGACCTGGGAAAAAGCCGAAACGAGCAACTTTGGCGTGGATGCCGGATTTCTTGACAACAGACTGAACGCATCGTTTGAGGTTTATCGGCGAACAACAACCGACATTTTGGTGGAAGGAACCGAAGCCTATCCCAACACATTGGGAACTGCTCCTCCAAGAAAAAATGCGGGCAGCATCGAAGCCAACGGCTGGGAATTGACTTTGCAGTGGACAGACAGGCTGGCAAACGGTTTGCGCTATAATGCAGGCTTCAATCTGGCGGATGCTCGCACCAAAGTGTTGTCGTTTCCCTCCAATCCGGAGAAACTCATCGACATTGACTCCGGAAACGGGACAACCAAAACATTGTACGAAGGAGCATACGTGGGCGACATTTGGGGCTATGAAACGGGCGGCATCCTGCAAGCGGAAGATTTGGAACTCAACAGTGCAGGAACGGGCTACAATTTTTATGCGCCGAAACAGCAGGGCACGAACTATTACCCCGGCGACATCTGGTTTCGCGACCTCAATGGCGATGGCTTGATAAATGGAGGCTCCAATACGGTGAATAATTCCGGCGACCGGCGCATCATTGGTAACAACACCCCGCGCTATCGTTACAACATCACCGGAGGGGCTTCGTGGATGGGGCTCGATGCCAGCATCTTCTTCTCGGGAGTTGGCGCAAGAGATGTCTGGACCAACAGTTACACCTATTGGGGCAGTACACAAAATGGTGCCGGCAGTAAATGGATGAACGAACAGGCATGGCAACCCGACCGGACGAATGCCAAATTTCCGCGCTATTTGGGAACGAACAACAAAACTCCCCAAACGGGCTATTTGATGGACGGTTCTTACCTCCGCTTGAAACAGGCGGTGGTGGGCTATACTTTGCCAAGCAAGCTGACAGCAGGCACGGGTATTGAAAAAGTGCGCCTCTCATTGGCGGGCTACAACTTGTTTGAAATCACCGATGTGCCAACCGTGTTCGACCCCGACCAAATTTCGGCAGCCTATCCATCCAAGCGAACGGTGGCTTTCAGTGCACAAATCACATTTTAATCATTAAAAAATTAAGAATATGAAAAGAATAGTAAAATATATGTTCGCAGTGAGCGTGCTTGCAGGCTCTACAACTGCGTGTGATGACAATTTCTTGCAGCAAGACCCTTTCCAGAATTTGGCAGAAGGCTCTTTTCTGAAAAATGAAGGCGACTTGCCGATATATCTGAACGGCTTGTATGCCTTGTACGCCGAAGGTCACCAAAGTGGCAATGCTTATGATGATGTGGCACCGACACAGATGAAAGGCAGTCCCATCGCGATGCCCGACCTTGCGTCGGACAATGCTGTGGCATTTACCGGCACGGCAGGTAATCCGTCCGCCCGCTTAGACGGCACATACAAGACACCGACCGACGGCTCTAAAACAGCGAATGGTTGGGATTGGACTTCGCTGAAGCAGGTAAACTATTTCCTGAAACACGTCCACGATGCCGATGGCTCGGTTTCCGACCCAAGTGCATTGAATAAATGGATTGCCGAAGCCTATTTTTTCAAAGCGTGGGACTATTACAAAAAATTGTACATTTTTGGGGAAGTGCCCTGGTTTGACTTGGATTTGAATGTGGATTCGCCGGAATTGTATGCGCCGCGCACACCTCGTGTGGAATTGGCAGACTCTATCCTGTCGCTGCTCAATTTTGCCGTTGCCAACATCAAAGACGGAGGCGCGGCAGACGGGCGCATCAATCGCGATATGGTAAACTTCCTGAAAGCGCGTTTTTGCCTGTTTGAAGGCACGTTCCGCAAATATCACACCGAACTCGGCTTACAAAACACGGCGAATAAATTTTTGGCAGAGGTTGAAACAGCCTGTGAAGCCATCATCGCCACCAATCGCTATGAGTTGTTCAAAGCGAAAGCAAAAACACCTTCCTATCCCGGAACGGTGATTGACTCCTATTGGCAAATGTTTGGACTGGTGCAGTCGCCGGCGACCGATGGCAACAAGGAAGCCATTCTGGCGCGTGTATATGATGGTCCCGAGGGTAAATTAGGGCACGGGATGTCGCGCTACTACATTATGAATCGCGGCAATGCTTCGGGGCGTTACAGCAAAGGTGCAACCAAGTCGTTTATCGAAGATTATCTCTGCATTGACGGACAAACGATTTCTACCAGTCCGCTTTTCAAAGGCTACGACGGTCTGTGGGAAGAGTTGGACAACCGCGACCCGCGCCTGACACAGACGGTGGAAAAGCCGGGTGCCTACTTGACCATCTTCGACCGCGACAAAGCCACGTTGAGCCTCGCCGACAACGGTCTCAAATATCCTGAAATCACGTACAACTGCCCCACAGCCAATCAGTGCGTAACCGGCGGTCCTTCCGTGACCGGTTATTATATCATCAAGCACATGACAACCGACTTGCCGTCAAACGGTTCTACCTCCAAAGGTCGCCAAACGGCGGTTATGTTCCGCTACGGCGAAGTGCTGCTGATGCTGGCGGAAGCAAAGGCTGAATTGGGCACGCTCACAAACGGCGATTTGGACAGAACAGTCAACCAATTGCGCGAACGGGCAGGTTTCGATTTTGCAACGTATCCCAACAGCAGGTTGACCACAACAAATGCGCCGGCAGACCCGCGTCTGGATGCCATCTGGGCAAGTGCCGTAGATTACTCCGTAACGCCTCTTCTTCGGGAAATTCGTCGCGAACGCCGTGTTGAGATGGCTCAAGAAGGCTTGCGCCGCGAAGATTTGGTGCGCTGGAAAGCCGGCAAACTGATGGAAGTGCCATTGAGAGGGATGAAATTTACCGCCGAAAAACAGGCTTTGTACGATGGAAGTAATGTAGGCAAAGTAGTGAATGGCGTTAAAATCACCGCTTTCCAAGCGAAAAAAGATATTGATGTGTTTGTGGATGCCGACGGCTTCATCATTGGATTTCCAAAATCACCGAATGTAACGAACGGTACATTGAAATGGGAAGACCGCTATTATTACTGGCCTATTCCACTTGAAGAGTTGGAGTTAAATAAAAAATTGACGCAAAATCCGGGTTGGACGGATATTGCGCGCTAAACAACAAACTAAAAAAAGAAAAAGATATGAAAAGAACAGTTTTTTTTAGAACAATGGCACTCGCGGGGGCAATTTGCAGCCTCGGCTTGAGTGGCTGCAACGACGACAGCGACGGTGCCAAAGTATCGGCAATCGGTGTGAAAGAAGCCGTGTATGTGAGCCCAATCATGCAACTTTCGCTGAAAGACAATGCCACATTGCAACTAACCCCGTTTATTATGCCGCAAAATGCAGCCAATAAAGCGGTCGCTTATTCCAATAAGTATCCCGAAGTGCTGGAAGTGAGTGCAAGTGGATTGATTACGGCAAAAGCGGTCGGCACCGACACCATCACCATCCGTGCAACAGACGGCTCGGGCGTGAAAGTGTCCTATCCGGTATTTATTACCAACCATATCGTGAAGGCAACCGCCATCAACGTAACGGCAACAGGTGCCAATATGCTTGTTAAAATCGGGAAAACCTTCGATTTGGGTGCTACGGTAACGCTTGCCCCGGCTGATACTTGGGACAAAACGGTTACCTACAAATCTTCCAACGAAAACATTGCCACCGTTACCGCAGCCGGAATCGTTACCGGTGTGGTGGAAGGAAATGCCGTGATTACGATTACCACCGCTGACGGCAGCAATATCTCACGGGATTGCAATCTCACAGTTCAAGGTCTGGTGGTCAGAGATGCGAATTACGACCGCACCGGCTGGACGGCAACCGTCGTCCCGGCAAATGCAGCGTTGAGTGATGCCACGATTGGAGGCGACAATCCGATGTATCTGCTTGATGATGGTTCAATTGAGGGCAAAACGCAGGAATCTTGCCTTAGTGTGGCTAAACCGGGAAGAACAGCCCCGCTTGATGGAGAAACGACTAATTTTAAGGTATCTTTCGTGATAGATATGAAAGCAGCACAAGACATCGACTATTTCATACTCCGACACCGCTCAGACAATCGTACCGTCGCTTTGCAAGTATGGGAAGCCTCTTTCTATGGCAGCAACGACGGCACAACTTTCGCGCTTATCAAAGGCAAAGCCGTAACGAGAGCCGCAGGCAACAACGACCCTTATACAGATTTCCCTAACACCCCGCCTAACTATACTGCCCTTGGTGCCGACGACCCGAAGCTAAACGCAAAAATAACATTGGATGCTACGGTGAACTACCGCTACATCAAGATGACGTATGACGTTTGGAACCCAAGCGCATCCGGTTCGATGCAAATTGCCGAATTTAATATCGGCAAAATGGTGACAGAATAAATTTACTGTTTAAGTTCGCAAAGAGAGCCGTCCACATTGGGGCGGCTCTCTTTGCTTATGTAAATAGCGAAACCCGATAACTCAGCAGAGTATCGGGCTTCTTTCCCGTTTTAGAGTGCTATATGCAATGCTTGTTTGCAGGAGCACTTTTGAGGCTACAAAGGTATGTAATTGATTTGAGATACACAAGAATTTTTGAAAAATGAAAAAAAATGAAAATTTGTTTGGTCAGGGCAACCGCATCAAAAATTTGCCTTACCTTTGCAGAAAAAAACACGTATGCTACTGCTCCACGCTTGCTGTGCCCCCTGCTCTGCCGCCATCCTCGAATGGTTGCAAGCCAATCGCGTGCCTGTAACACTGTTTTTTTTCAATCCCAACATTGCGCCGCCGGAAGAATATGAGCGGCGCAAAGGGGAGTTGAAACGCTATGCACACGCCTTGGGCATTGATTTTATTGATGGCGATTACGACCACGAGCGATGGCTGGATGCCGTCCGTGGTTTGGAAAATCAACCCGAGCGCGGCAGTCGCTGTTTGGAATGCTTCAAATTGCGGCTACGCGCAACCGCCCAATTAGCTGATACACACGGTTTTACGGAAATCGCGACCACCCTCGCCTCTTCGCGCTGGAAGAGTTTGGAGCAGATTGCCGCTGCCGGACAGTGGGCTGTGGAGCCGTTTCCAAACGTGCAGTTTTGGGCAAAAAATTGGCGCAAAGACGGGCTTAGCGAACGGCGGCGCATCCTCTTGCAGGAAAACAATTTCTACAATCAGACCTACTGCGGCTGCGAATTTAGTCAAAATTTATAACTGATGCCGCCCATCACATTGAACGGATTGGCAGGATAGCCATACCACATTTCGTTTTTCTGAAACAGCAAATTGTTGGCGGCAACAAACACCGAAAAATATTTGGAAAGCGAATAAGTGCCTTTCAGCGACACATCGTGAACGTCGTCCAATTCAGCCATTTGGTAAGCCGGATTGAGGTCGGGGAACTTGCGACCCGCCTCAAGGTGGTATGCCAAATCAATACGCAACGGCTCAGCAGGCTTGAAACCAATTTTCAAATCCGCTACCAATTGCGGCTTGTTAATAGCCTCATCCGTGATTTTCCGCTGATTTCCAAAAATATTCCAATCGTCGGTCACGTCCCATTTGTTGTAATCTACAGCCAGCACAATGTCCACCACATCCCGTTTGGCATAGTGCACAGCCCCGCCTGCATTGAATACTTTGGCATCGGCATAAAGCGGAACATTTTTTAAATCAACCATATCATTCGCCCAAAACCATTCATCTTTGATGATGCGATAGCCCGTGTGCAAATCAACATTCAGATTGGAAATGGTAAAATCAGTTCCTAATTTTGCATCCAGAAGCGTCCGAGAGTCCTTCACACGTATATATGGGTCGAGGTAGCGGTTTTGATAAAACACTTCGTGACGGCTATTGTCCGCGAAGCCGCCCTGCGCAGAGATGTAAAACAGCACCGGAGCGGACGGGCGCACGTGAAAGCGCACGTCCGGCGCGAGCAAAAAACGCAATTCATTGTCACCCTGTTTGTTGAGGCTACCATTCACGCCCAAATGCGTTTCCCAATTTTCGCCCTCAAACACTATATACGGTGTCACAGATGCCGTCAAAAAAGCGGTGTTCTCATTATTGAGGCTGTTTGAATTAAAATTGGCGTAACCACCCACTCCGATGCGCTTGTCGAAAGAGAGCGGCGCATTCAGGTCTAAATTCAGCAATGCGCGATTTTCGAGGTTGTCCACTTGCGCTCGTGAGGATGGATTGTTGCTCGTTTGCTTGAATTGCGTATAGGTTGCATTGATTTTGAATGACAAATAGTCGAGATTGGTAGACGCAGTCCCTATATGCGCCGCAAAAAGGTTGTTTTTCCACGCGGGAATTTTGTCACTATCGGAAAAATCAGGCTCTTCGCCGACCTCTCCAATTGTCCCACTAGGGTAGTAACTCGGCTGCCCATAATTATTATATTGCGAATAGGTATATTGCGCATCGGCGAAAATTTTCCACGTTTTGAAATGGTGCAAGTAGTTGAGTCCGAATACGTTATCGTTGTTTTTTTTCTTCTTGTCGCTATACACTACTTCCAGATGTTTCATCTTGTATTCGCCTGCGCGAACAGAGCCATAGAGGTTTAGGCGGTCGGCGGGGGTGCGCAGGATTTGGAAGCCTGCCTCTGCCAGAAAATCGGGCAATGTGCTGCCTCCCACGCTCACGTAGCCCAATTGGTCGTTTGCGCCGAATGCCGAAGCGAGCGATTTCAGCGGATAAAGCGACGGCGGAACGTCCAATGCCGACATATAGTTCGCAAACCGGAGCGGCACTTTGGGGGCTGAGGGTGCGCTCACGTCCGGCATATTGTTGATTTTGTCCGCGTCCTTCACGCTGGGGACGTATTCCTTTTCCAGCGTCATCTCCCTGTTGAGGTTGGGGTCGGCGGTTTGAGCCTGTGCTGCGGTGCGCACGCTGCATATCAGCAGAAATACGAGAAGATTGCGGGTCAAGCCCGCAATGACGGGCAGTGTTATTTTCATATTCTTATTCTTTTAATTTTTCTAAGCGGTCGTCCACAAGTTGCAGGATGTCGTCGTCCGCGTTTGTATAGTTTGTTTGCAAACTCTCAAGGTATTGACGCGCCTGCGTGAGGTCGCCTTCTGCCACATAAATATCCGACAGGAGGATGAAACTTTTTGCCAGCCAATAGGTGCTGGGCGATTCCTGCTCGATAAACTGCTCAACGGTGGATTTTGCTTCGATATATTGCTGCTTGTTGAAATACAGCGTTGCCAGATAGTGGTAGGCTTCCGATTTGTGAAACCCGTCGGGGAAGGCTTGCAGGTAGTTTGCCAATGCCTCCTGTGCCTTTTCCGGCTTTTTTTCGGACACGAAACGCTCCGCCGCCAGATAGGTCAATTTGTCCTGCTCGGTGGCATCAAACATTGCGCCCTTGCCCAGCGAGCGGACATATTCGGCATACGCCGCCACGTCGTTGGCATCGAAATACACCGATTTGAGGTCTTGCAGAGCCACTTGGGCTTCGTCGCTGTCGGGATAGCCGGCAATCACCTGCTTGTATGCCGCCGCCGCGTGCTGGGTGTCGCCGGCATTGTAATAGAGCAGTCCGATTTCCAGACCGGCTTTGCGGGCTTCGTCGGTGTTGGGATAGCCCTTCAAGAGGCTTTGATAGGTGGCGATAGCCGCCTTGCTGTTGTCGAGCATCACCTGTGCGCGCCCTTTTTCATACAGCGCATTGGGCAAATAGGGCGACTGCGGCGAATTGCGCATCAGTTCGTCCATCAGGGCGATTTTTCCCTTGTAATTCTTCTGTAAACCAAGCACATAGCCCTTCTGAAACAGGGTGTAATCGGCGGCATCCGGCGCAAGCCTGCCCGCCTGACTGTATGCCGCCTCCGCCTCCGCAAGGCGGCGTTTGTCGAGATAGCAGTCGCCCAAACGCGCATAGGCATCCGCCAGCGTAATCCGGTCGGCACCCCCCTGCGCGATGTATGCCTTGAAATAGTTCTCGGCTTGCGTATAGTCTTTTTGCTTAAACGAGCAATAGCCCAAGCCATAATTCGCCGCACTGACGGTATTGACGATGGATAAAAAATCACTCGCCGCCATCTTGAAATTGCCCTCACGGTAGTAGGATTCGCCCCGCCAAAAGATGGAGGCGGTTTTGTCGGCATATTCGCCCACCTCCACCGCCTGATTGAAATAGCCGATAGCGGCACTGTAGCGGTTGCTTATCAATTCTTCCGTACCGAGATAGTAGAGCAACTGCTGCTTTGTGCCCAGGATTTTCGCGTTCGGCTGTTGTATTTTGTCGATAGATGCGAGCGCGGCGGGGTAGTTTTTGCTCGTCAGATAGGCATCAATCAGTGCGTCATACACCTGGTCGGTGTATTCGGATTGCGGATAGGCATTCAGAAAATCCTCCAGCAACGCCATTGATTCGCTCAACGGCACTTTGGGACTTGCGTGTTTCAGCATCGCGTAGTTAAACATCGCCGCCTCTTTTGCCTTCCGGTCGAAATTCATCCGCGCCGCCCGTTCAAACGCGGGCAACGCCCCGTCCGGGTCGTTCAACTGCATATAAGACTGACCCATAGCGAGATACATATTCTGCTGAACGGCAGACATCGGACTACTCGCAAGGGGCGAGCGGGGCAAGCCCGCAACGGCATTGGACAGGTATTTGACGGCTTCGCTGTAATTTTTTTCGTGATACAGCGCAAGCCCCAGCCGCGAGAAATCGGCGGACGACATCGATTTTGAACGCCTGTCCACCAGCGGCTTGAGGTGCTCCACCACGGCAGCATAATTGCCTTTGGCAAAGTCGATTTGCGTCATATAATACTCCACATCGCGATGAAAAATATATTCATTTTTCAGAGGCTCAAACAGGCGTTCGGCGGCTTTATAGTTCCCCGCTTCCATCTGCATAACGCCCTTATAGAAGGCGTGGTGCCGCCGGTCGGCACGCGACAGGGCATTGACATCGCACTTGTTGAGCCAAGCCCCGGCAGCCGCATCTTTTTTGGAAAACAGCACATCGGCGAGCATAAAATACAGTTCGTTGGTATGAATCGACTGCGGATGCGCCTTAATAAACGCCTCCAGCGGCTTCGCATCCGACAATTGACCGAGCCGAAAAGTGGAAGCCAGCAACAAAAACTCAATTTCGGGGTCGGCAGGCGCATCGGGCGCAGCCAAAGCCTCCAGCCGATTCAACATATCCAAGCACCCTACATAGTTCCGGTCGGCATACATCCGTTGCCCCTCACGCAGAAGATTATCCGGCGAAAGAGGCTCAAAATGCTGCGCCACAACAAGTTGCACACAAAACAAACAACAAAGCATCCCAATTTTTCTCATGCGATATACGCGAATGTTTCGGCAAAGGTACAAAATAATTATGAATAATGAATTATTTTTTTGCTGCCGAATCATTTCTAAATTTATACCATAACGTTTGGTGTGGCTAAGTTTCAAACGTTATAGAGCCAAAATAATTTTAGGCAATCAAATACTTAATTATTTTGAATTTATCTTTCAAAAATTCAATGCTCAGCCTATCCCATTGTTTTTCACATTGAAATTCAGGGAAGCTTTGGGCTTCGTGGAGCGACAACTCTTAATTATATATCTCAACAGAGGCTTTCTTGTTGTTAGAACCAATGATGAGAAAAGGAATGCTGACAACAGTTGAAGCGGCTCCAATCATCATTACATTTCGAATGTGCTTTCGGATTCAAATTCCTCTGGAAACATCCGCTAAAAATACAATATGCAAAAGAGATGGCTTTGTGTGCAGAAATAAAAACGTTGTTAGAACATTCAACCATCGAATGCGATGATGCGTTTGCAATCATCAGCCGTTACGATTGTCCGGATGCATGGTTTTTCATCGACCCGCCATACGTGGGTTCTAATATGGGACACTACAGCGGCATGTTTAACGAACAAAACTTGATTGAATTATTAGAGATGTGCACAGGTCTGCAAGGCAAATTTATGCTCACCATGTATCCGAATGACGCAATCAAAGAATATGCAGAAAAGCACAATTGGACGATTCATCGTGTCAATCGGCTCGTATCGGCATGTAGAGCCGAAGCAAGGCGAATGCAGGAGGAGTGGATGACATACAATTACAAGCGGGTGAGCAATAACACTCTTTTTGATGGTTATTGAGAAATGTTTTTTGTAATGCTGCAAAGTGATTGATTATGTTTCAAACACATAATCAATCACTTTTAGCAATAAAAACGTACTTGGCTCAAATCATTTGCAAATTGATGCACACTTTCTTCTATTTTCCGAGTCGTCTGCAATCGCGGACGTTTGGAACCTGACGAATAGTGCCACAGTTGTTTTTGACTGACACCGGTAATTTGTTGCAATCCTGATTTTGAAAGAATCCCTGAATAGTAATTCAAAAAGGAACTTAAATCATATTCAAAATCAAAGTCCAATTCGGGCGTAGATTTACCTTCATTGGCATTCATCACTTTTGCTTCATCGTAGCATTCGTAAAAATCTGCGATAGCTTCTTTCGGGTTATCTCCAAATCCCGACAATCCAAAATCATAATCATAACAATCCATGATTGCACTAAATTTGTTGTCGCTTCCACGCTCAACGATTACTTTTACTTTTTTCATACTTCTATATGTTTTAAAAATCAGAGATTAAAGTTTAACCCCGGAATAATTTTCAATACTCTCTTTTGTCTTTGGTGTGAGTTCCTGCGTTTGATGTCGTGGAACTTGAAATTTTTTGTTGGTCAAAGGACTAAACCACCAATCATGCCTCGTTCCATGCTCAAGAAAGCAGCACCCCTCCTTTCTCAATTTTCTAATAGCTTCGCTAATTTTCATTTTAAATAGTTCTTACGAATTAAATCGCGCTGCAATCCTTGTATAACTGTTTATTTGCTTGTACCCCCGAGCAGAATCGAACTGCTATCAAAAGTTTAGGAAACTTGGGTATCAACTTTGAATATCAGCAAGTTACATCCACTTTTCCCTTTTTTGTAAAACTATTGTAATACATTTAAGGGGTAATTAAATACAACAATTCACGCCGCAAAGGTACAATAAAAATTTATTTTATCATTTCTAAAAACTCCGCCTCTGAAATAACTCTGATTTTTGAACCTTCGGATTGGAGTTTTTCTATTTGTTGTATCTTTGCAGGACCCGCACCATCGCCCATTATGACATAATCAGTATAGCCGCTTATTGACTTATTAATATTGGCACCCATTGCTTTTACTTTTTCGGCAGCATCCAGACGGGAAAAATTGTCTAAAACGCCCGTAAATACAACACTTTTGTTATAAAAAGGATTTGCTGGGTCTGCGTTTTTCAAATCTTGTTCAAGAATATTACCTTTCAACTGTTCGTGTCCTGCAAATATTAGATTGGCGGGAAAATCGCGTTTTTTCTGCGCTTTAACAATTTTAACATTTTTTCTTTCTCGCGCTTTTATTTCATTTTCTCTAAAACTTTCTTCATTTAAAAGGTTCTACTGGGAATTGTGTGGAAAGAGCATTAAATCACCGTTAAAGAAGAGAATAGCCGTTCTGAAATTAGCGGTATTTCTGTAACCTCTTCCGATTGTTTTTAGATCTTGTATTGCCCCGTTTAATCGTTCGGCTCGCGCGTTGTTAGCACCTGTTTTCATAGCGTTTATTATTCCGGTTTTATGCCTTTCAAACATATCTACAACTTCATTGATTTCTTTGATTTGAGCGTGTTTGGTATCTCGTTTCCATATATAAAACAGCGATAATGCTTCCA
>BNTR01000042.1 GCA_025996755.1 Bacteroidia bacterium | reverse complement strand
GCCCGAATGCTGCCTTTAACCAACGTACCAACGGTCAATGCGTTGTGTGCAATGCCCGAAGAAGAATTAGTGTTTTTACTCATAAAACCCATATTGAATATAAAATTAAAGTGCAAAGGTAGAATATTTTTTTGTAATATCAAAAAAAAATCGTACTTTTGCAGAAAAAATAGTATAAATATGAGTTATTTGGAGTTAAAAGAGATGAAATTCTTTGCCTGCCACGGCGTGACGGAACAGGAACGGACGGTGGGCAACACCTATATCGTGGATTTGAAAATTTTCTTTAATTTTGCGCGTGCCACACAATCCGACGATTTGAACGACACCGTCAATTATGCCGCGGTCTATGCCCTTGTGGAGCAGGTGATGGCGACTCCCTCCAATCTGATTGAGCATGTGGCGGCACGTATTTTGCACGAAGTGCACATCAACTTCAAAAACATAGCGCGGACGGAAGTGCGCGTTGCCAAGCAAAATCCGCCTTTGGGCGGCGACATCAAGGAAGCGGCGGTGTTTCTGATAAGCAATCGCCGCTCAACGGTGGAGAACTCGGTCATTAGTTTCAATCAATGAAAAAAATCTGCCTCATTCTCGGTGCGCTTGCGTTGCTTGCCTCCTGTGAAGGCGAGGTTGCCGTCCGACAGGTGCTGCTGGTGTATCTGGGGGGCAACAGTAACCTTTCGCGAGAATCCTACGACAAACTTGAAGCCATTCGCCAAGGCTGGAACGGCGCGCCGGATACGAAAATACTGATTTATCACGACCCTGCGAATGCCACGCCCTCGCTGCAAGAACTTGTGCGCAAAAAGGGAAAAAACGTTGCGGAAGTCATCGCCTCTTACGACGAGGAAAATTCGGCTTCGGCAGAAGTTTTCGAGCGCGTGATTCAAACCGTAAAAAACCGATATGAAGCCGCCACGTCCTATGGATTATTGGTGTTCTCACACGGCACGGGCTGGTTGCCCCCCACAGGGATGTATGCGAATCCCAGAGCCGCCACCCGCTCCATTGTTGTGGACGGCGGAGCGGAGATGGACATCATCGACATGGCAGCTGCCATCCCCGATGGTCTGTTCAACCACATCGTGTTCGAGGCGTGCCTCATGGCGAACATTGAGGTGGTTTATGAGTTCAGAAACAAGGCAAAATACATATTGGCTGCCGCCGCCGAGATAGTGAGTCCGGGCTTCACACCCATCTATCCGGTGTCCGTCAACAAACTGTTGGGCGGCTATGCGGGGCTGCAATCCTTCGCCCAAGATGCCTTCGACTATTTCAACCGGCAGTCGGACTGGGAGCAGTCGGCGACTTTTTCCATCATCGACACCGCCGCGCTGGGCGAATTGAAAGATTTTGTGGCTGCAAATGCCGACTTTTCAAAACCGATTGACAGAGATGCCCTCCAAGATTTCACACGAAAAAATTACCACCTGTTTTTCGACTTCGGCGACTATTACAGCCGATTGACGGAAGCCGGTCGGCAGCAGGAATTTGCCCGCCTGATGGGCGAAGTAGTGCCGTGGAAGGCTTCCACGCCGTGGTTCCTCCAAGGCGACGAGGGCGGCTTTAAGATAAACACCCATTCGGGATTGACGACGTATATTGTGCAGCCGAATTTTCCGAAATTGAACGAAGCCTACAACAAATTGCAATGGACACAATCAATTAGCCGTTAAACCCTTTGTTTGTTCAACTAAACATTATTGCCTCGCCGCCCGCATTTGCCTAAGCTCAGCAAGTGCGCCCCAATAATTATTCAAATCTTCTTGCGACAATTGTTGCCGTATAAATACCTCAGGGCGTTGTTTGTAAGCCTGTTCCATCTGTACAAGCACTGCATAGAGGGCATCATCATTGAAGCTCTCTACATAGAGGTCTATTAAAAGAGCGTAAGCCAAGTCGTAAAAGGGGAAAATTTTAATATTTTCCTCCAGAATAGCGCAAGCCTCTTCTTTTCTGTTCAACTCTACTAATGCACGCGCAACATTATAACTGCTTCTGGGGTCTTCAGGATGTTTTTGGTAATATATTAACCACCAATGTATAGCTCGGTCATACACGTTATTTGCCGAAAGAATCTTTCCAACCAAGTTTTCATTGGTAAGGTCTTTATTCATACGAAAATTGTCGGTGCTGTATGCCCTTTCTACCCATTGAATGGAAGCATCCGTCTTGCTTGTGAGTAGCCACATCGAAGTATGACAAATTGAGAAACCCGCAACCATTAAAATGCCGTATTTGATGTTTTTGCACCATTTTTTATCATACAGCATTAACAGAAAATGGGCATTACTTACATTGCAGGCGACGGCTGCAAAGGCTAAAATATCCCAGTCGCGAGTACCCAGTGTGGGATTGAATACAAATACAAGTCCTATAAAGGATAATGAGGCAATAAGAAAAAACAATGATTTGAGATAGTATTTTATTTTGAAAACAGCACTATAAATGAGCAGCATAAGCCAAACCAAAAATTGTACCCCCCCCCCCCAGTAATTGTGAGTTGATAAATTCCTTGAAGTGTGCGACTGCAAACAGTGTCAAAAAACCTTCCGGTGCTTCCAAAGGAAGCATTATCGGAAAAGCATAGTTCCAAAATGCAAAATATAGAAAAGGGAGCGAAATCAATATCAAAATAACAATTGTGATTTTGCTTCTAAAAAAGGGGTATTTCCAAAGACCTTTTCTGTAAAATAGTAAGACAAGCGAGGGAAACAGAGCAACCAGCATCAGATGAAAAGCTATTCCGGTGAGCAGAACTAATGTCGGCACAATGATATGAGTTTTGTTTTTCAGATACAGCAGGCATGTAAAAAAGTAGGCTTGAATGAATAGTAGAGGGAAAGCATAAGTTTCGTTATATCCGCAAAACTGGAGCAAAATAGCGCATGATGCAGTGATAATAAAAGCGGCGACTTTCTTCAAAAAAGTATTTCCTAAAAGATTCGCAGTGCATAATGAAAAGAATATAAATAGACCTCCGGTTATGTAATCTACTAATTTTATGGTTTGATACACTGTAAAATTGAAATGTTCATGAAGCCGGACATATAATTGACTTAAAGACCACAGAGAAAGATATTCATTTCTATCAAGTTCTCCGCGCTCAATTTGCGCACTTCTATTGAGTAAATCGCCCCCAAAAACATATTTGATTTTCAGCAAATAAAATACGCCCATGGCGGCAATGCTGATGGCGGCAAACAGCACATAGCGGTGCCTCCCAAGGGTGGCGATGATGGATTTCCGACTGATTGCCGTGATTTTCTCCGCCAGATACTGATTGGTTTGCGGGAGCAAGAAGCACAATAGGCATAAATAATACAAAGCAATGACCCAAATATCAAAACCGGCGATGTAATTTAATCCCCAACCGCGTGCCACGCCGGGCGCAAAAGAGAGAAATAAACTCAATGCTATAAATAACGCACCAATAGCCACAAATGGTAGTAATTTTTGCGGCAGTTTTGCCGCTACTTTCTGTTTCATTGTCTGAATTTTTTAAGGGGCAAAGGTATGAATTTATTTTTAATTTTCGTACCTTTGCACTATGAAATTTATGAAAACACTGTTCAAAAACCGCATCGAGCTGCTTTGCCTCATCCTGCTGATGGGATGCGCCGGCAAGGGCACCACGCAGGGTGGGGTAGGGGGGACTCCGCAGGCGTTTACCCTGCCGACGATTCCGGATGCACTGACCGAAGTGGGCGACCGCGCCAACTATTTGGTTGAGCACTATTGGGACAATTTTGATTTTGGCGACACCGCCTCCGTCCACCTGCCGGAAATCACCGAGCAGGCGTTTGTCGATTACATTGATGTGTTGCCCCACGCGGAGCCGTCTGTTGCCGCCACGAGCATTCAAAATCTGCTCACCGAGGCGGAGGTGGAGCCGACAGGTGCGATGCTGCGCTATTTTCTGGAACTTGCCTCGAAATATCTCTACGACTCCAATTCGCCGATGCGCAACGAAAATATGTATATTCCGGTGGCGCAATACCTCGTCGAGAGCACCAGCCCGCTGCTGACCATTGCCGAAAAGGAGCCTGCGAAATACCGCCTGACGATGATGCAGAAAAACCGTGTGGGCACGCAAGCCGCCGATTTCACCTACCACACGCAGCCGTCAGGCACGCGGGGAACGCTGCACGCCATAAAGAGCGAATACACCCTTGTGCTATTCTACAACCCCGAATGCCACACCTGCACCACCACCATATCCGCGCTCAAAGACTTGGAGATTCTGGGCAGCCTGCAACGCAGCGGGCGACTGAAAGTGCTGGCGTTTTATCCCGACAATAAATTGGCTCTTTGGACGAAAAAGATGCCGGAGATACCCTCAACGTGGCTCAACGGATACGACAAAAACCTCGTCGTCGAAACCGCTCGGCTCTACGACCTGAAAGCCATCCCGACCATCTATCTGCTTGACAAACAGAAAACCGTTATTCTCAAAGAGGCCTCCGTTGAGCAGGTCGCTCAGTTCCTAACGCAGTTGTAGCACATCGTCCACCTGCGGCACATAATCGCCGGTTTTGTGGTTGAGTTTGTAGAGTTGCTTCACGTGTATGCCATACCACTGCGAAATCTTGTGCATTGATTCACCTTCGCGCACGCGATGTTCCGAAAAGGGCAGTTCGGCTTTCTTGTTTTTCTTTTGCAGCCACACAATATCGCCCTTGAAAAGCGGGAAATCGGCGTGCGGCACCTCGTTCCATTTGACCAAATCGCGTATTCTGAAGCCCAAATCGCGCGCGATTTTTTCGTAACTGTCGTCCTCCAAGGCAATCACATAGACCAAGCCGTGGTCTTTATACGGCTGGTGGAGATACTGCCCGGGCTGTTTTTTGGGATTGACCGTGACCACGATATTCGGCTTTGCCTTGCGCGCCGACTGTTTCGTGTCGAAGCGATACAATTCGTAATCCTCAATGAGTTTAATCAACTTGGTGGGATAATTGGGGTCGGTGGCATAGCCGCATTTCTTCAATCCTCGTGCCCACGCCTGATAGTCGCGTGGGTTGAGCGTAAAAAGCACCGCATAGCGCGTCCTTTCGGACAAAAATCGGGCGTGGTCTTCAAACGAATCGTCGGCTTTGTTGTAAACGCGAAAGCAGTCGTTGGGTCCGTCGTCTTTCTGATACATTTTCTTGCCCTCCCACTCGTGGCATTTGATGCCAAAATGATTGTTGCCCTCGCGTGCCAATCGCCCGCGCCCCGCGCCCGACTCCAGCAACCCCTGCGCCAAAGTGATGCTCGCCGGAATCTTATATTTCTGCATGTGAGCCACCGCCAAAGGGCTGTATTGCCTGATATAAGCCTCATAGTCGGCACTGCGCTTCCCCTGCGCCGCCCCGCTCAAGCCCGCAAACAAACAAATAATAAGTGCAAAACAACGTTTCATTCAATGCTGATTTTGAGGGCAAAGGTACAAAAAAACACACGGATATGATACCGAACTTGGCTGAAAGCCAAAATTTTCATAACCTTAAGTTTGCGGAGAAATTTAAATCCGGGGTAAAAATCTTTACTTTTGTTGTGAGAAAGAAAAGATTTAACCGACTGACACGTGGTAAACTACGTTCATAACAAGGCATTAAAGCCTATCTGTGGAATCAGACCCCGTGTCAGTCAAGCTGAGGAATACTTAAAATGTCCCCCATCAAATGCACTTTGCTCCTATCCACGCGCGGGGCTGTCAGCTCTGTAAAATAACTAAGCGGTGTTTGCATAACTCTTTTTATTATACTAACGGAAATCGAAAGGTTTTAGTATTTAAAGTTTGTTAAATTTTGATGCGTTTGCCCGACTTTTTGGCAAAGCAATTTGGTTATTAAAAAAAATGTCGTACCTTTGCACCGATTTATGAGCACGTTATCATAAAGTAATTATTAAAAAAATGAAAACGATGATGAAAGCAAGTGTAAAAGGGTTAGTGATTGCGCTGTTGGCTCCTTTTGTGTTGGGTCAATGCACCGGTTCTAATGAGGAGCGTGCGTTGGAGCCGACCGAAATGCCGCAGGTGTACGATGCCGAGGCGGTGAAGATTGCCCCAAGGCAGGAGAGTGTGGAGTTTTACCTGATGGCAGAGTATCCCGATGCCATTTGGAAAGTATATACTACGGCGACCGGGACGAACCCGGCAACGGGCGTTTCCGTGGAATGCGACAACGGTACGATGCTGATGCTGACGGGCAACAATGATATTCCCTCGGGGGTTTACTATGTTACCGCCACCGACCCTCAAAGGGCAGAAAGTAAGCGGCTAAAACTCACGGTGTCTAATCAGGCAGCGACCAACACCCCGACAGCAGGCCTCCCCAGCGTTGCCAAGTCCGCCGTTGTGCAGTCGAGCGTGACTTTTATCATCGACAACGCAGCGGATTATTCCACTGCCGCCACCGTGAAGGTGTATGTCCTGGGCTCGGGAACACAACTTGCAGAGGGCGTAACGGCATCGCTCTTCGGCGAAATCCTGACCCTGTATGCCAACGGGACGGATATTGCCGTCAAGGACTACTTTATTGCCGTTACCGATAAGGACAAGAGTGAAAGTAAGCGACTGAGACTTTCCGTAACCGACTACAAACCGGAACAAACGTCGGCTCCCGACTTTGAAAACACCATCGTAACAAAGACGGCCATCGAACAGCAAAGAGTGACTTTCACTGTACGCAATACCTATTCCGACACCGACTGGAAGGTGTATGCCGGACCGACCGGAACCGCTACTGCGTCCGGCGTGCGCGCCACACTCAGCAACGGCACAACCCTCTCCCTGAGCCACGATTTGAATATTCCGGAGGGTGTTTACTACGTTACAGCCACCGATTTTGGGGAGGGGCTGGACGAAAGTGCTCGGGTCAAACTCACGGTGGTCAAATTTATACCAGCACCGACTGCCACTCCGGAGGTAGCCGTAGCGAGCATTGCCAAGTCCGCCGCCACACAGACAGATGTGGTCTTTACATTGACCAACGACTACGCCTATTTGGGCACTACCTCCTGCAAGGTATATGCCTTGAGTAGCGGACTCACGCCGGCAATCGGCATCATTGCCTCTATCAGCGGCACAGACCTCATCCTGAGCCGCGAACAGGATATTCCGGCGGGGAATTACTACGTTTCAGTTACCGAAAGCAACAAAGCGGAAAGCGAGCGGCTGAAACTCACGATTACCGCGTATGAGCCTATCACGCCGGGCAAGACACCCCTCCCGACAGTGGCAGCCACAAGCGTCATAAAGACCGCCGGCATACAGACGACCGTGGATTTCACCCTGACCAACTCCGCCATATACGAAAACACTACGTGGAGGGTATATGCCTCGGCGACAGGCTCCACGGTGGTAAGTGGCGTTTCTGCGTCGAACATGGATGTCATCCTGACCCTTGCACACAATACGGATGTGCCGGAAAAGACATATTACGTTACTGCCACCGAAAGCGGCAAAACGGAAAGCGCGCGGTGCGCCCTCACGGTGGTCAATGATATAACGCCGGTGCCGCGACTGACCAATGTTACCGTTGCCAAGACCGTCGACAAACAGCCAAGCGTGAACTTTACCCTCATCAACGACGACCTGTCCGAATTTCCGAACAATACCACATTCAAGTTATATGCCGCGGAAACCGGAAACACGACGTTCACCAACATCAACGTGTCGCTTAACAGGACAGGGGGCAGTACGCTCCTGACCCTGACGCAAGGCTCTAATATTCAGGCAGGGGACTATTGGCTGGCTGCCACCGTGCCCGGCAAAAAAGAAAGTAGACGGCTGAATATTACGATTATCGATTATCTGCCGGACAGAACAATTACCCCTGAGGCATCCGTTACCACCGGCTCAAAGCACTCCACCCCGCAGCCAACGGTGGACTTTACCCTGACCAATGCCGCCAACTTTCCCGCCGAAACCACTTGGAAGGTCTATGCCGCGCCGACCGGAACCGCGCCGGCTTCCGGCATGAGTGCGACACTCAACGGCTCTGTCCTGACCCTGAGACACGGGACGGATGTGCAGGCAAAGACTTACTACGTGACAGCCACCGAACCCAATAAAACGGAAAGCATACGGTTGCCGCTCTCGGTGGTCGTGGGATTTATGAACGGACAAACCGCTCTCCCCATAGTGCCCTTTCCAATTCAGGCAAAATCCGAACGCACGCAGACTCTCATGGAATTTGCCATAGACAACGGTGCCGTATACTCGCCGTCTGCTACATGGAAGGTCTATGCCGCGCAGACAGGGACATTGGAGGTTTATCAGACAAGCGCGTACCTTCTCTACGGCACAACTTTGGTGCTGAAGCATACCGTAAACATCCCCGTAAGGGATTATTGGGTGGCTGTTTCCGAACTTGGAAAGAACGAAAGCATGCGGGTAAAGCTCACGGTTGACCCGTATGCGGAGCCGAAGACACCAACCCCGACAACAGACTTTCCCATTGTTGAAAAAGCCGCACTCGCCACGCAGCAGGCAACGGTGGTCTTTGCCCTGACCAACAACCCCGGATACACACAGGCTACCACATTCAAGGTATATTCCACGGAAACCGGAAACACGGGAGTAACCGGCATAACCACGTCATTCGATGCGAGCACTCAGGAATTGACACTGGAGCACGCCACGGATGTGCCGGATAGGAGTTACTGGGTTACTGCCACTGCTTCCGGCGGCGCATCCGAAAGCGAACGGTTGAAACTCACGGTTGCCGCGTATGGGATGTTCATAACACAGCCACCTGTTTTTAGTAACCCCTGTCAAAAGACTTTCTCGCCGGAGCCGGACGTGGACATTCAGATGACCAACGTTGTCCCCTATTCGAGTCCGGTCACATTCAAGGTATATGCCGCGGAAACCGGAAACACGGGAGTAACCGGCATGACCACCTCTTTCAACGTGACAGCCCAGCTCCTGACCCTCTCTCACCCGACTTTCTCCAATGAGGATTACTGGATTACAGCCACCGAAGGCGGCAAACAAGAAAGTGCACGGAAGAAAATCACGGTGGGGAGGGACATCTTTTCCACCACCCCGGTGGGCTACCGGACAATGGTACGTTTGGCAGGTGCTACCATAACTGCCACAAGCGGCAGCGAGATATTTATACCGGGACGCCAGGTCACCCTCAGCACCTTTAGAATCGCCAAATATGAAACCACGTACATGTTATGGTCAGAAGTGTACGACTGGGCAGAAAGACACGGGTACACCTTTCAAAACCCCGGCGATGAAGGGCATGGCACAAGCGCGACAACCGGGCTCCCCTCCGGAACCGGTACGGTAGGAACCGACTACCAAAGGGCATCCCGTCCGGTAACGGGCATCTTGTGGCGGGATGCGATTGTCTGGTGCAATGCCTATAGCGAGATGAGTGGCAAAACGCCGGTGTACACTTATAGTGGGAATCCTATTAAAGATTCCAGAGACGCTAACGTGACAGCTTGTGATAATGCGGTGATGGATTTAATCAAAAACGGCTACCGCTTGCCCACCGCAGCGGAGTGGGAATATGCGGCGCGAGGCGGCGATCAAAGCGATGCAACAAACTGGAACTTTACCTATGCGGGCGATAACATTATTGACAATGTAGCATGGTATTACGGTAATTCTGCTGAAGCCCTTGGATCAGCAAACCATGCCGATTTCGGTGCTCATCCGGTGGGGACTAAAGCGGCAAACAGCAAAGGGTTATATGACATGAGCGGCAATGTGCGCGAATTGTGCTGGGACACCACTTCAATCAGCACATCGACCCCGGCACAAGTACCTGCTTCGGGTTCGTACCGCAAGGCTTGCGGCGGCAGCTGGATCGTCGATGCGAGGGAATGCAGCGTGTATAGTTGGACCCGCACCGGCGCAAGCTACAGCCTAGGCTTCCGCCTGGTGCTTTCCCATTAGTTTGCAAGAAAAAACCTGTTAGGTCTCGAAGACCTAACAGGTTTAGCACAAAATACAGGGACACGCTATTTATACAAAAAATAGGGCTTTGCGCGTTGCTTGAAACGTGCCACATCCTCGTTCCAGATGGGGAGAATCGACGCTACTGTGAATGTTTGGGCGAATGTTGTGCGGATGCGGGTGGTGCCACACACCTTGTCGAACATATTCAGGCGCGACTTTTCGCTGAGGGCGAAAACGTCCTGTTCGGGGTGAAGCCGGTGACATTCTTGAAGCACATAAAACTGCAGCAGGGTCAGCGGCACGCGGTCGTAATCGGTGATGTGTGTCTGCACGCCGTGCAAAAACACGCCTTTCTGCGCACCGTAATAGGGCTTGAAGTGGATGGGGCGAAACTGCACGCCGCTGATTTTCAGGGCGTTCAGGTTGTTTGCCAACTTCTCGGCATCAATCCATTCGGCGGCAAAGAGTTCAAACGGCAGGGTGTAGCCAACGCCGATATTGAACGAAGAGAGTTCGCCGAGGATGCCCGAAATGGGGTAATGATAGGCGGTGGTCGCGTGCGGGATATGCGGCGACGAGATGACCCACGGCAATCCGGTGGCTTCAAAATTCATCCTGCGCTTCCAGCCGCGCATCTTCACCACCGTGAGTTTGGCGCGCACCTTATTTTTGAGCAGCCCCTCGCTGTTGAGGAAAGTTGCCAATTCGCCAACGGTGAAGCCGTGCACATAGGTAATCGGGAATTGGCTGACCAGCGATACTAACTGCGGCTCCACATTGGGTTGCCCCTCAAACTTGTTGCCACCCAGCGGGTTAGGTCGGTCGAGCACGACAAATTCGATGCCGTTTTCAGCCGCCGCCTCCATCGCCAAGCCCATCGTGCTGATGAACGTGTAGGAGCGCGAGCCAATGTCCTGAATATCGTATATCAACACATCAATGCCTTGCAGCATCTCCGGCGAGGGCTTTTTGTTCTTGCCATACAGACTGTGGACGGGCAATCCGGTTTGCGGGTCGGGCGCACCGCCGCCAAATTCCTCTCCGGCATCGTATTCGCCCCGCACGCCGTGCTCGGGGGCATACAGAGCCACCAAATTCACGTTGGAGGCTTCAAACAGAATGTCGAGGGTGGATTTCAGATTTCTGTCCACACCCGTCTGATTGGTGAGCAACCCCACGCGCTTGCCCTCCAACAGTTTGAAATGGCTCTCGCGCAACACCTCGATGCCCGTTTTCACCTGCGCCGAGGCGGTGGTTGCCATCAACAGGGAGGCAACGATGAAAATTCCAATTTTATTCTGCATACAACAAGTAGGGTTTACGCTGTTTTTTAAATTTCTCTACATCGCCTTGCCACATCGCCTTGATTTCGTCGGCACTTTTGCCCTCCTTAATCATCTTGCGGACGTAATCGACCCCGATGAGATTTTCAAAAAAGGAGCGGAAAAAGTGGTCGTCCAAGTTCATATTGCGGTAGGCATCAATGAGATAGCTCAAATCTATGCCTTTTTTCCAAACTGCTTCCTCCGACAGGTGGCTCAAATCCACTCCGTAGCACAATTTATCCTGCTGCGGCGGCTTCGGTGCCGAGGGCATCGACTTGGGCGTGAACGTAAAATCGTAGCCCTTCATATTCGGGTGCCCGTAAATCTGAAAAGGGAGCGAAGTGCCGCGACCCAGACTCACAGGCGTTGCCTCGAAATAGCAGATGGAGGGGTAGAGATACACAGAGAGCATATTCGGCAGGTTGGGCGACGGCAGGATGGGCAGGCGATACATTGTCTGATGCGTGTAGTTCAGGCATTTGACGACCGTGATGTCGCATTGCCGCCCTTGGGGAAGCCATTTTTCGCCGTTCACCATCCCGACAAGTTCGCCGAATGTCAAGCCGTGGACAACAGGTATCGGCAGTCCGCCCACGCCCGATTTGTATTTCATATTCAGTATCGGACCGTCCACGTAATGCCCGTTGGGGTTGGGTCGGTCGAGCAAAATCACCTTTTTGTGCTGCTCGGCGCAGGCATCCATCATCTTGGTAACCGTGATGTAATAATTGAAGAAGCGCACGCCCACGTCCTGCAAATCCACAATCAGCACATCAAACTTTTTCAGGGATTCCGCGGCGGGCTTGCCGGGCTGCACGCCATCGTAGAGCGACAGGATGGGCACGCCGGTCTTTTCGTCCACCGAACTTGCAACATGGTCGCCCGCCCCGGCTTGTCCGCGAAACCCATGTTCGGGAGAAAAAATCGCCGTCACATTCACCTTGTTCTCCATCAGCACGTCCAGCAGGTGCTTGTCGCCCACCCTACCCGATTGGTTGGAGAGTAGCGCGATGCGCTTGCCCTTCAAAAGCGGGAAATATTCGGCAGTTCGTTCTGCTCCGACGGTGACCGGCGGCGGCTGTGCCGCCGCACATAGCGTGCTGCACAGTGCGCATACAATAATTGATAACTTTTTCATATTTATAATGTTTAAATTATTTTACCCTGTCATTTACCCTATCATTCCTATCATTTATCCCGCCATTATCCCGCCATTCCCGCCATTATCTCGCCATTCCCGCCATTATCCCGCCATTTATCCCGCCATTTATCCCGCCATGTTATCCATTTTCCATCTTTCTTTGAGCCATCTCTTTCTATTAACTTTTCATCGACTAATTTAGCCATTATTCTTTCAATAGTTCTTAGAGGAATAGAAAGATTTTGCGCTATTTCCGGCATGGTAATTTTCTTATTTTCTTGTATCAATTCTAATATTCTATCCGCATATTTAATTTGACTGATTTTTTCCAAAGTAACTGTGTCGTCAACTTCCTCCTCTGTATGCCTGACCGTCAACTTGAACACATCGCCTTCTTCCATGATGGGCATGGCACCCTTGACGTATATGGGGCAATAATAAAACATATTTCTAATGCCGGAGCCTAAATCTTCCACCCATCCCAATTGTCTGAAAAAATCGGAGATGGTTGGATTTTTGGGATGCGGGACGACATTTTCCGGCGTAATAAGCCCCATAGTGTTTGGAATCGTCCAATTTTCACTGACAACGGTTTCTTTGTATATGGTGAGCCGTGACGGATAAGGAATTGAAAATTCTCTATGAACCAGCAAGTTAGCAACCATTTCGCGAAAAATAAGTTCCCTGATACTTCGGCGTTGATTCCCTTCGAGATAAAACCTGTCCGGCGTGTGCTTGCGGATAAATGCCATTAAACGGGAGTATGCTTCAATCAAATTGCAGGTAATGACGTCGCGGTCGTCGTATCTGTCCACATTGTCTTTTCGGCACAAGGCATCCGTTTTGTAATGACCGCACACAGACCTTATGGTGGCTTCCGTGCCAAACGTCAAGGCTGCCGCCAAGGTATATCCCGATTGATTGGTGTGAATATCAGTCAGATACATTTTGGCAGACCTTAGCAGTTCTTCGTTACTCATGTTTAGCCAGGGATGGTCGGGACGCTCCACCTTTACTAAATTTCGTACCATCTTAAAACATTCCGGTTCAAAGTGCTCCATTCGCAGGTTCGGAAACACTTTGTTTTCGGTAAAACCGTCATATTTACGCACAAACAAACTCATGATAAGGTGCTGATTGCTCAATTTGTAATCGCCTTCATGGTTGCGGTCGTAATAAACGCCCAGATATGTGTGAACTTGCGAACTTTCCGGCACATAGATGCAAATGATTTTCTTGCCGTCAACGTCAACCACCTCGCTTGAAAGATAAAACGTTGGCGAAATGAGTTGCGGATTATTCATGTCATCAGCCAATACTTTCAATTGGGCAGGCAGTGTGTCTTCTTGAATACCCTCAATAGAACCGTTATCTTTCACGCCGAGCAAAATATGCCCGCCTTTCCTGTTCAAAAAAGCGCAGATTGTTTCAAACACATTGCGGGGCAATGCCGAATACGATTTTTTAAATTCAATATTCAAGCCTTCGCCCTTGGCTATTATAGACTTTATTTTTGCGGCATCTGTCATGCTCCATTTTTTAGACTTTCTTTATTCCAATCCCCGGCAAATCATTCAGTGTCAAAACCCCTTTTTCAACGGTGGTGCCTTTGTATATATCGTTGCTAATCAGCAGATTGCCATCCAAGTCGGCGAAATCCACTGCGGGGGAAATTTGTGAGGCGGCGGAGATGGCGCAGGAGGTTTCCGTCATGCAGCCTATCATCACTTTCATGTTGAGGGCGCGCGCCATGTTGAGGATTTTCCACGCCTCGCGCATTCCGGTACATTTCATCAACTTGATGTTTACGCCTGTGAATGCGCCTTTCAGTTTTGCCACGTCTGTCAATCGTTGGAACGACTCGTCGGCGAAGATGGGGAGGGGGCTGCGCTCGGTGACCCACGCGGTGTCGTCGAGGCGATGCTTCGACATCGGCTGTTCCACCATCACGATGCCTTTTTCTTGGAGCCAATAAATCATGTCGAGGGCGTAATGCTTGTCCGTCCAGCCCTGATTGGCATCCACAGCGATGGGTTTGTCCGTCACGGTGCGGATGGCTTCAATCATCTCCTTGTCGCCCGGGCGACCCAATTTTACTTTCAGAATATTGTATTTAGGAGCGTCTTCACGGGTTTTCTGCTTCACCACTTCGGGCGTGTCAATCCCAATTGTGAATGTCGTAGAGGGTGCCAACGCTTTGTTCAAGCCCCATATTTTGTGCCACGGCTGCCCCATAATTTTTCCCACCAAATCGTGCAACGCGATGTCGATGGAGGCTTTGGCGGCGGTGTTGTTTTCGGTGATTTTATCGACGTAAGCGAGGATGTCTTCCAACTCAAACGGGCTTGCGAACTGCTCCAAATTCACTTTTTTCAGAAATTCGATGACCGATGCCTGCGTTTCGCCCAGATAGGGCGGCATGGAGGCTTCGCCGTAGCCGGTGATGCCGGCGTATTCGATTTCCGTCAAAACGACCGGCGTGGTGGTGCGCGACGAGTTGGCAATCGTGAAGACGTGCCTCAACTGCAAATCGTAGGCGCGAAAAGTCAGTTTCATCTTGCCGCCGGCGGCGGGAGATTTGCTTTTGCTGCTGTTGCTCTGCGCCAACAAATTCATCGGCAAAGCGGTGGTCATCGCTGCCAGGGCGGATGTCTTGAGAAAATTTCTGCGTTCCATATTATTCTTGTATTTTATACAAAGGATTATCATTGATTTTCCAAATACCTTCCGTGCCGACAGCGCCGAGCACCCTTCGTGCCCGCAGCAATTCGGCGGTGTTGTGCCCGTCATAAGCGGGGCTGGCGGGGTCTAAACTGTTGATGCGGATGTAGCCGGAGGCGTGGATGAACTCCTTATCGCCGATATAGATAGCCACGTGGCGCACTTTATCCTGTCCGTCTTCGGTTTTTTTGCCAAAAAACAGTAAATCGCCCGGGCGGAGGTTGTCGTAGCCCGCGCTAATATCCACGACGGTGCCGTTCTGAGCCTGCTGCGAAGCATTGCGTTGCAGGATGATGCCGTGTTTCAGAAAGACTGTTTTTGCAAAACCGCTGCAATCCAACCCCTTCGGCGAGGTGCCTCCCCAGACGTAGGGGATGCCTTTCAGCGTCAGGGCTGTCTGTACGATGCTTTCCTCGGTCAATTGGATGCCTGCCTGCCAGTCGGCAAACGGTTTGCTTTGCGTTTTTAGCACATAGCCCTGGCGACCGTCCGGGTACGATACCTTGTAAAATGGTCCGCTCTTGCCTTCGTATTTCAGCAAGTCGCCAAAGACGAGGTCGGATGCCCGCTGTCCGTTTTTGTTGGGCGTTTCGTAGGCAAAGCCGTAATCGTCCGTAAAAATGACCTTGGGGGCTGCTGTCCACGCATTGAACGCGGCTTTGTCTAAGCGCGTCAGCGTGCCGTTCATCACCCACGCGATGTAGCCTTCGGGCGTTTCCACCCGCCAGAGGTCGTCAGCTTTTTCATAAACGCGCACGGGATGCCCCAGCAGCACCTGCGTACCCATCTCGGCAGCATAATCTGCCTCCTCCCGCGCATCGGCAACCGACACGTGAATCACGCCATAACCATCCTGCGCCGATGCAACCGTCGGCACAAGCATCATCAAGAATAAAATTAGTTTGTTCATTGCTTTTTAATTAGTAAACATAATCCGATAAAGGTGAATAATGCGTTGAGTATCAAGCGTTCGTGGCTAAATTCGTAGCCGTTGAACCACACTTTGGAGTTGTAGTCCACGATGAAACTCAAGACCGGCGAGGCGATTGCCACGAGCGGCACATATTTGTCGCGCACGGCTCGTTTGACGAATATGCCGAACACAAACATCCCCAGCAGCGGTCCGTAGGTGTAACTTGCCAATTTATAGACCGTGTCGATGACCGAGGCGTTGTTGAGCAGGTTGATGACCACAATCACCACGCCCATCACCACCGCCATACCGATATGTACCCGCTTGCGAATGCTTGCCACTTCCTGCTCCGTCTTTTTTTTCGGGCTTTCCAAAATATCGACCGTGAAAGAGGTTGTCAATGCCGTGAGTGCCGACCCCGCCGCCGCATAAGCCGCTGAAATCAAGCCGATTATGAACAGCAGGCTCACGATGACCGGAAAGAAGCCCTGCGTTGCCAAAAACGGAAACACCTCGTCGCCCTTGTCGGGCAAGGCGATACTGTTTTTCGCCGCAAAAGTGTAAAGCAACACCCCCAGCATCATAAACAGCAGGTTAATAAAAATCTGCAACACACCGCCGGTCATCATATTTTTCTGCGAATCGCGCGGGTTTTTGCAACTCAACGTCTTCTGCATCATATCCTGGTCTAAGCCCGTGGTGGCGATAACGGTGAAGATGCCCGCCAAAAACTGCTTCCAGAAGAAACGTTTGTCGTTCACATCATCGAAAAAGAACGCCTTTGACATATCCGAGTGGGCGATAGTTTCCCACATCGAACTGCCCAAATTAGTAGCAATATAATAGATACACAGCCCCACAGACACTATCAGGCAAAACGTTTTGAACGAATCCGTCCATATCAGCGACTTCACGCCGCCGCGAAAGGTGTAGAGCCACACAATGCCCACCGTGAAAATCACATTAAGCAGAAACGACAAGTGCAACGGGTCGAAAACCAGCAATTGAAGCACCACACACACGATAAACAGGCGAATGGAAGCCCCCAACATCTTGGAAATAAAGAAAAACCACGCGCCCGTCTTGTAGGTGGCGATGCCAAACCTGTTTTCCAAATACTCATAAATGGAGGTGAGATTCATCTTGTAGAACAGCGGTATCAGCACAAAAGCGATGAGAAATTGCCCCACGGCAAAGCCCAGCACCATCTGCATATAAGAGAAATTGCTCGCGGCAACCATCCCCGGCACGGACACGAAAGTGACACCGGAAATTGCCGCTCCAATGGTCGCAAACGCCACCACATACCACGGCGATTTCCGATTGCCGGAAAAGAAGCCCGCATTGTCTGCCTTGCGCCCCGAAAAGTGGGAAATACCAAACAGGACGATGAAATAGACGATGATTGTTATCAGTACTAATACAGGTGTCATTACGCGAATTTATTTTGTCAGTGTGCCGGCTCGTGCAATGCCAATTGTATCTCCGAGGCATCAAACATTTTGACGTTGGTGAGCGTGAAGTTCAGGTCGATGAAATCGCCAAATTCGTTGCAGGTGTCTTGCGCGCATTGCAACACGTAGCGGACATCAATGGTCATTTCGCACAAAAAGAGGATGTAGAAATAGTTTGCTTCGATACGGATTTCTTCTATTTCGCCCTCGGCGTGCTCAATGGCGTAGGCAAATTCTTTTTCGATGAGTTTGCGCTGATAGTCCGAAAAGGGCTTC
>BNTR01000041.1 GCA_025996755.1 Bacteroidia bacterium | reverse complement strand
GGCTATCGTGGCTGGAGTTGTCGATGAACGCGGGTGCACGCCTGCCGAAAATTGACGGCGGCAATGCGTTCGCTTATAATAATGAAATTTGGTTTATCAACGGGACACTGGCGGATGGCGACCCCAATATGCAGGTCTATTATTCGATGGACAGGGGGCTGACGTGGCGCATAAAGCCGTCGAAGGCAAACCCGCCGGTCAATTTCACAAACGCGGAAGTGCGCGTGGATGCCGAGGGACGCTATTTTTACATCATCTACGAGGACGACACCGCGGGCAGCAACACCGTTTGGCGGGCTGCCCTCAATTCGCGGTTGTAGCAAAGACAATTTTGGAGCGATTTTCACGTTATATATATAATGAAGTCGATTTCAAACTGCATATTACCAATCCTGCTTTGGGCGGGGGCTTGTGCGACAGCGGTTGCGCAGGAATACAGGTATGAAGTTGGGGCTGTTGGAGGTTTGGCAAACTATATGGGCGATGCAAATCCGAGCAATTTGGTGCACGGGTTGAACCCCGCCGGAGGGCTTGTTTTTCGGAGCAATTTAAACTTTCGCTGGGCAATTTCGTCAAACATAATGGTGGCACAAGTGTATGACGACACCGAAAATGTGGAAAACGTGTTCCCCGGTCATGAGCAAATGGCGTTTAAAAACGTGTTTATGGCAGTGGCAGAGCATATAGAGTTTAATTTTTTGCCTTACAGCGATAGATTTGCGTACTTAGACACATACCGATTTACGCCATACGTCTTTGCCGGATTGGGGGCAACAATCATTAGAGGCGAGAAGGGATTCTTGGGATTTCAAGTCCCCTTGGGGCTTGGAGTGAGGTATAAAGTGAAAAATTCGCCTGAATGTGGGCGTGGAATGGGCGGTGCACCAGCTTTTCAGCGATGATTTTGATGGAGGCAGCCCACCCGGAACGGATTTGAATGACCCGTACAGGACAAACAGCGGGCTGTTCAAAAACATGGACAGGTATAATACGATATTAGTGTCGATAACTTGGGATTTTGGCACGAGAGATGAACGATGTAAGACCTATTTATGAGCGAACAGATTGATACACAGCGATTTCCGCAGCATGTTGCCATCATCATGGATGGCAATGGACGCTGGGCGCAGCAACGCGAATTTGACCGCTACGAGGGTCATCGCGAAGGTGTGGTGTCGGTGCGCAAGGTGGTGGAGGCGGCCGTCGAAATCGGCGTCAAGTATCTCACGCTCTACACGTTCTCGAATGAAAATTGGAATCGCCCGCAGTCGGAAGTGGATGCGCTGATGGAACTGGTGGTGATTGCGGTGCAACGCGAGACGGAAGATTTGATGAAAAACGGCGTATCGTTGCGCGTCATCGGCGATTTGAGCCGCCTGCCGCAGAACGCACGCGACAATTTGCAGGAGTGCATCCGCCAAACGGCAACGAACACCGTGCTCGTTTTGACGCTCGCATTGAGCTATTCGTCGCGCTGGGAGATTGCAAACGCCGCCCGGACGATTGCCGGAGAGGTGCTGAACGGACGCTTGGCGGTGGACGATGTCACGGAGGAGGTTTTTCATAACTTCCTGTGTACAAAGGAGATGCCCGACCCCGATTTGTTGATTCGCACGGGTGGCGAGCGGCGGATGAGCAACTATCTGCTGTGGCAATTGGCTTATGCCGAACTGTATTTTACGGACATCCATTGGCCCGATTTTCGCGCCGAACAATTTTATGAAGCAATTGCCGATTTTCAAACCCGCGAGCGGCGGTTTGGAAAAACGAGCGAACAACTATATACAGAATGAATAAAATGAATAAGATAGTGTTTTTTTCAGCACTCCTGCTGGGTTCGGCAAGTGCATTGAAGGCGCAGGATAGCCTCGCGGTTGGCGGCGGCGGCGGCGATACCGATACCGTCACCTACGAGGTGCCCGAAATAAAGTACACGCTGAACAACGCGAAAAAATACACCATCGCCGACATCAAAGTGTCCGGCGTGGAAAACTACGGCTATCAGGATTATGTGCTCGTGGGCATATCCGGGCTGAGCATTGGCGACCGCGTGAAGGTGCCGGGCGACGAGATTGCGGCTGCCCAAAAGTCGTTTTGGAAGACGGGACTGTTTTCCGATGTAACGATTTTAGCCAGCCGACTCACTGCCGACAGCGTTTGGCTGGCTGTGAGGCTGCGCCCCTCCCCGGTCATTTCGAGCGTCCTGTTTCACGGCGTGAGCAAGGGCGAGCGCGAAGAATTGGAAGGCACCATCGGCGTTTTTCGGGGAAGCCCCATCACGCCAAACATTATAAGCCGCAGTCGCCGGCGGTTGAAAGCCTATTTTGACAAGAAAAGTTTCACCAATGCCGAGATAAAAATTCAGCAGAAACCCGATGTGTCTAATCCGGGGAAAATCATTCTGGAAATCACCGTAGATAAGAAAGAAAAGGTCAAAATCAGCCACGTCTATATTGCCGGCAACGACAGCGTGGCGACTCCGGCAACACAAAGGTTGGCGGCGGCGATACCGTCGGCACCTCGCCTGTAAACACTTGATACTGAACAGAATCGGGGTCTATTTTGTGCACATTCACCGATAACTTATATTCCTTTTTGGCACCATAAGCAGCGTAGATATTGAACTGAATGGGGATGTTCGGCAAAACAGTCAGCGAGTCGCCCGAAGCAATCCACGTCAGAGTATCCACCTCCGCACGCATCGCGGCATAACTGTAAACCGTCGTATAGGTTACTTTCACCCTAATGCTATCCGCGAATGGATACAGTTTGGATAAATCCGTGTCGTAAGGCAACGAATCGTGATTATAGACCTCACCCGTGATTTGGTCGATGCTGAACTTGGCTTTTGCCAACTCCGGCACCGAGTCGTGAGCCAGCGACAAAGTGAGGATTTGTGCATTTCCTGCATTGGCATCCTCCTCATAAACGATGTCGTCGGTGTTGAGACACGATGAAGCCATGCACACCAACAGCGAAAAAAAAACAGTCGCTTTGAACTTCATTTCTGTTCTCCTCCTTTCAGATTATCCTTGCGAGCGATAACAATGCCGCCGATAATCGCCGCCAGCAGCAACAAACTCAATGCCTCGAAAGGCAACAGATATTGGTATTTCTCCGTGCCCATCAGCGCATCGCCAATCGACTGCATCGCCATTTCCTGCTCGCCAATCATCGTTTGATTGTCCGTAGGCGCATACAGAGCGTTTTTCCAAAGCACATAACCCACGAGAGCCACGCCGCCCACAGCAGCCACCGCCCCGCGAATATATTTGCGCACCGTGTGCAGGGTCATCACCTCGTCCTTGTTGGTAGTGAGGAAGATAGCGAAGATAAACAGTATCACCACGCCCCCCGCATAGACCGAAATCTGCACCGCCGCCAAAAAATGGTAGTTGAGCAACAAATAAAAACCAGCCGTGCAAATCAGCACCAGCAACAAATAGGTAGCCGCCCGCAACAAACTCTTGCAAGTTACCGCCAATGCCGACAGCACTACACTCGCTGCTGCCAGCCCCGCAAATATCACTACATTTACTATTGAATCCATATCTTTTATATATCCTTATTTTATTATATCATACTTTTTCTTCTCCCAAAGAGCTATATGTTCAGAATCGGATAAAAGTTGTTTAACAATAGACTTGTCCTCTGCTGTTAATTCGCTTATCTCCTGCGCATTAGCTAATACTTTAACAATATTGGGTCTAAGAATTGAACTACAATCCAAATAACTGTCGTGCTTCAAAAAAGAGTAATCGTCCTTTTTCAATGGCACTTGGCTATTTTGCAGTCCCTCCGTATTCTTGAATATCGTATTGATTTTACTATTTACAAGCAAACTGCCTACCAATGCATAATCAGTACTAATCCCAACAACTACAACATATTTAACTCTATCTTTTACACCGTACGCTAATTTCATACCGTCATCTGCGTTTAATGTCATTTTCAATATTTTTCCAAACGTTAACGCTTCTTTTTGCATGATAACTAACCAAACGCTTTCATTATTATTTCATGCTCCCGAATAGTAGCAATAACATCCCGATTTGCTTTGCCCGCCTTGGCAATATCAATCAGCGTCATCCTGTTTTTTTCGGGGTCGTCCTGTGCCCGCTTAATCGCTTTTTTCCACGCTTTATCATGCGACAAATCGGAGAGTGCGTATGAATCCACATCTTTGCATCTGCTAACGGCACTATCAAGGCACTTCACATCCGATATAGAAAGATATTCCATATCTGCAACTGCGTTTGCACTCAATTTGTCATTATTAATCACTATCGCCGCAATTATCACATCCATATCAGATGAAGCCTTTTCGATTTTCCCCTGACCTATTTGTATCGCCTTATAGGTAAACGACGGAACGGGACCATGCCTCAGCGCATAAAAAGAATCATCCACAACACCACGTGCATACTTAACCAAATGTTCCTGCTGCGCAAAGTACATGATTTTAAACAGTTTAATAAAATCAAGCCCTTCCGGAAATTTTGCTAAGATATATAGCAGCGTTGCCTTTATTTTCAATATTTCATCTCTTGTTTTCATTCTTTATACTTTTTCTTTTTCCATTTTATATAAGATTGTATTGTTTCTTTTGTTTCATCAGGATAGCTTCTGAATTTTTAACATAATCGATAACCAATGTTCTATCCCTTGATGTTAATTCCCCTACTTCTTTAGCCTCACGGAGTATTTTTATTTTGCCCAAAGAAAAAATTTGACGGCAATTCAAAAAACTGTCGTGACGCAAAAACACATAATCACTCTTTTTTAAAGGGTATTGTGCATCCACAAATTCCCTTGTACGATTAACCTTTACGTTGATATTGCTATTTATTAGTAAAGAGCCAATCATTCCATGATTTATATCTTGACCAATAACCGTAAAATATTTTAGCCGTGCAGTCTCACCCTCTTTTAGCGTAAGCCCATCCTCTGCGGTTAGAGGCATCTTCAAAACCTTTCCCGTAGAAAACGAACTATCTGTAATATTTTTAGGTGTGAATGGCATATATCAACAACAAAGGTATTTTTTTATCAACTCAGTTTCACGAATTTCTCCAAGCACATCTCTCTTTGCGTGACCTGCTTTTGCAATGTCAATCAGTGTCATCCTGTTCTTTTCGGGGTCATCCTGTGCCCGTTTTATTGCTTTTTTCCACGCTTTATCATGCGACAATTTCGACAAAGCATACGAATCTACATTTTTGTACTTCTCAATGGCACTGTCCAGAAATTTCACATCCGATATTGAAAACTCGTCCATATCTGCAACTGCGTTTGCACTCAACTTGTCGTTGGTAATTATCATCGCAGAAATCAGTTCGTCCATATCAGAGGATGTTTTTTGGATTTTTCCCTGACCTATTTGTATCGCCTTATAGGTAAACGAGGGAACGGGACCGAGCCTCAGCGCATAAAATGTGTCATCCACAACACCACGCCCATATCTAACCAAATGTTCCTGCTGAGCGAAGTACATGATTTTGAACAGTTTAATAAAATCAAGCCCTTCCGGAAATTTTGCTAAGATATATAGCAGCGTTGCCTTTATTTTCAATATTTCATCTCTTGTTTTCATTATACTTTTTCTTTTTCCATTAAAGTCGAGCCGGCGCGATTCAACTGATTCACCAACTTGGGCGAGGTGAACGTCGCGTGTTCAAAATTCTTCGACCACTCAATTGCGCCTTGCGGGCACGAGATGGTGCAGATTGAGCAGAATGTGCAACTTCCCAAATCATACATATATTTGTCGAGGGCTTTTTTCTCTTTGCCCTCTGCGCCCGTGGGCACCATTTTGGTGATAATCTGAATCGTGCCGTTCGGGCAATTCATTTGACAGATGCCGCACGCCGTGCATTGGTGCTGATTGTTTTCGTTGTGAAACATCACCAATTCGCCACGCATTGCGCCCAGCGGCTCCGTTTTCCCGCGATTTTCGGGATAACATTCCGTCACTTTCGGGCGGATAAAATTCAGCATCGTGATATACATCCCCTGCATCAACCGCCAAATCCCAACAATTATGCTCTTTATATAACTCATAACAAATGCGTAATTTTTAATTCGTAATTTTTAATTTAAAAATAGATAACCCACAATGCCATTAATAAAATATCAATCAACGCCAGCGGCATCAAAATTTGCCATTCCAATTTCAACAGTTGGTCGATACGCAAGCGCGGCATCGTCCAGCGCACCCACAGCGACAGCAATACGCAGGCAAACGCTTTTGCGAAGAACCACAGCACGGGTGGAATGAAATCCATCGTCGTGTTGAACGCATCCCAACCGGGGATGTGCAGCGGCTGCCAACCGCCTAAGAATAAGGTAGTTGCAATCGCCGCAATGATAAACATATTCAGATATTCCGCCAGATAGAAAAAGCCAAACTGAATGCCCGAATACTCGGTGTGATAGCCCGCCGTCAATTCCGACTCGGCTTCGGGAAGGTCAAACGGACCGCGATTGGTTTCCGCGTGACCCGCGATGAGGTATATCACAAACGCGATACACGCCGGAATGCCGCCGCGCCAGATATTCCACGTCTCGGACTGCTGCGACACTATCTCGGACAATTGCAAACTGCCCGACAGCATCACAATGGTCATCATCGCCAGCCCGCACGACAGTTCGTAGGAAATCAACTGCGCGCCCGAACGCATCGCGCCAATCATCGTATATTTGTTGTTGGAAGCCCAACCCGCCATCAAAATCCCAACCACACCCAGCGACGACACCGCCAAGAGGTAGAAAACCCCAATATTGAAGTCCACAACCAGCAACCCCTCGTCGAAAGGCAGCGCGCCAAACGTGCAAATCGACGCAATAATCACCAAAAACGCCGCCAAACGGAACAAAAGCGGGTCAACGCGGTTAATCTTAATCAACTCTTTCAACAAGATTTTGACCATATCCGCCACCGATTGCAGCAGCCCCCAAGGACCCACGCGCGTAGGACCAAGCCGACATTGGAAAAAGGCGCAAATTTTGCGCTCCAAATAAATCAGCACAAGTGCCAACACTGCATAAACCGCCAAAATCACCACGCCTATCAGCACAAACTCAATGAATAATGCCCAGCCATCCGGCAACCAAGTGCGGAGCAATTCGTCTATCCAATTCGTTACAACACTAAAATGAAACATACTTCTTTAAGTTATGAGTTATGAGTTATGAGTTATTCCTTTTTTTGTTGAAAGGATGATGCTCTTGATAATTTTCAGCAATGCTGCGGCATCATCATTCATTGAAATAAATTCAACCTCACTAATATATTCCGACTCTCTTAATAATTCTAACCAATACAATGCTTCGTCACACTCTTTTTGAGCGATAGCACATTTGTGAACAAAATCCGCACGGCTTTCACCATTAAGAGCTTCGCGGATGTTAGCTCCAACAGATGTGCCGGAACGCAACAATTGTTTACTCAAAACATATTCTTTTCTATCCTCGCACAATATCTTATACAATTTTACAATCCGAATTGCAAAATTAAAACTTTTCTCTTTTATAATACTTTCTTTCATCTAGTTCATTTGTTTATATTTGTTTAGTAATCAAGAACTTATGTGTTTATTAGAGAGTTATACAAACAGCGATTTGAACCAACTTAAATCTAGCGAATCCTCAATCCAACAATCAAGTCCTTGTGTCATCTTTCCTCGCTTATCTTCCTCTTCGCCTGCCATAATATAAATAGAGCAATCATGCTCGCGATCTTTATCATAAAGAGTATGAGTAAAAGAAATTCTTGCAACAGGTATAACGATATGCCTTTCTAACGCACAACCAACCTGTTCTGTCTGAAACTTCTTTCCCCATTCTTGATAGGCTGCCTTTTTGTTTCGTTCATACAACACACGATAATTTTCCCCAATCTTGCTGAGTATAGTTTGCACGGATTGGTCGGCATTATCTACGATAATTTCATTTTGATTTTTATACAATTTGTTGATAAAACTTTCTAACTCAACATTATTTATATCATACCAAAATCCATGTCTTTTGCTGTGATTATACGAACCAAGACCATGCAAGTTCTCCCCTTGAACCCAAGTCTGGCTTTCCCACTCACTTGAAATGCAGTCATATTGCAATATATACTTTTTATCTTCAAATCGTTTTATAATTTGATAGTTATCTGAATGTATTACTATCTTTCCAGTGCCACCACATTCGTTGCACTGAATTTTTCCTTGTCCATAGCAATTTGAACATTGCCCTGTTTTTATTCGTTTTTTGCCGTTTGGAAAATTGCCATCAACATATTCTTCACGCCCACTTCCCTCACAAAAATCACATCTGCAGAAACCGCTACCTTTGCATTTTGGACATATGGGTGGTTGATTACTGTTACACGTTACCACAGAAAAAATTTCCCGATAATTATCCCTTTGACCGTCAAAACTTTCTTTTTCGTTTTCTAATGTTTGTTTTATGTTTTTAGGATGTATGTGGTAATCCAAGTCATTGGGTTTCTTTGTAAAATCGTCTTGTGCTTTGCCGTCAACATATTCTGTTGTGTTTTTATTTCTATCTATCATTATATTCAAAAATGAACTACCCCAGAAATATCCCGATTTTAGGGTTGTATTTTTTGCAAACTTATTTATTTTTCGCCATGCTCGTAATTCGGAATCATCAGATGCATCTTCTTTCGTTGCATATTTTTTTATTGCACTAAACACTTCATCTGCAGTTATTTCTTGCAAATTAAATTGTCCTGGAAGAAATACTCTATGACCAGGCACCACGCAGGGGAAATTTTTTCTAAACCAGTGAGCATCTTCGGCTTCCACGCTTATTTTTTGTAAGTTCATATTTTTAAAATAATAGTTGTTTTTATTTCAGACATTTATCTAAAAATCTCTCATATTCTTTCAATCGTTCAATCACTTTTTCTTTATCAAGCATATCATTATCAGCACCCAACCAATCTTTTCTTTCTACAATTGCAACTGTCATATAAGTACCACTGCCAAACCTTTGAGGTTTCTGTATTTCTTTTTTCCTTTCTTGTTTGGCTTGGTTCATAACAACGGAATACCATTTTTGTCTGACTTCACTATGATTTTCTGCAACATCGCCTATCTTCAAACATAAATTACCTTGTTCTATTTGAAGATACACGTAATAACCTTCCCATTCTTCAAAATGCCACCATAATCCTAAGAAACCGCCCGCAGGATTCGCTACATATTCCCAACTATTTACATCTAAATTATCGTCTAAAAATTGGTAAAATCCACTCCAACTATCTTGATTTTTCCATCTTCCAATAGGTAAAGTTTCGTATGATTTTTCTGATTCGTCAAGAGAATTTATTTTATCTACAAAATCAGTGAAAATATCATTCTTGATTTGGTATTGACTAAAAAAATCCAACAAACCATGTCTATCAACAACAGCATATCCTTTTTTTGTAACATCATTCAAAGACGATTTTGATTCACTGCCTATTTTGAGATACACACAAACCAATTGATATTTTTTCTTATCACAATAATCTTGTGCAATTTTTTTATATCGTTCCAATTGTTTGGAATGTTGCTTTGTGTATGTTTTGTCTTCAATAACAATCAAAATATCATCATTAATTTCTGCCCAAATATCAATGTCTTTCCATTGTCGTCCCGCAGAAACTTTGTTGATTGCAAAATTATCAGGCAGTTCTATTTGTTTTGAAATGAGAAATCTCACAAAGTTTTTGGCACATTCATGCAATTCAGTATTAAACTGTTGATTGCTTGAGTCTGCCCATTGTAATAGCCATGTAAAGAAACCGTCTTGCGATAATTCTTTTGTTGCTATTTGAAAAATATTAGGTTTATTCATAATCATTTATTTAAGGTGCAAAGTTAGCATTATTTTTTGAATAATGAAAAAAAACAATAACTCACTCTGAAAGTACTGTGATGGATAAGTTATATAGAAGTTACAACTAAATCCGCAATCTAGTCTGTGCTTTTGGGGGATAATCATCCCCTTGTGTGCCCCAAATAACTCATAACTCATAACTTCATAACTCATAACTCCATTATCTATCTATACACGGTACAACATAATCCAATGACCCTCCCAACATAATCAAATCCGCTACTTTCGTGCCCGGCGCAATATGCGCGAGGGTGTTCACCAGCGTCATACAGGGGGAGCGGAACTTCACGCGGTAGGGGTATTTATCGCCCCGACTGTTGATATACACATCAAATTCGCCGCGGGCGGCTTCCACGCGCTGGCGAAATTCGCCTTCGGGCAATTTGATAATCGCCTTTGTCTTAGCGGCGTATGCGCCACCCGGTATGTTGTCTATCAACTGTTCGAGGATTTTTAGAGATTCTTCCACTTCGTCCAAACGAATGATGTAGCGGTCGAATGTCAGCCCATCGGTGCGCAGCATTTCTTTGAAATCGGCGTGGCGGTAGGCGGCATACGGTTCAATCTTCCGCACGTCGTTGCTCCAGCCCGATGCGCGCCCTGTGGGACCGGTTGCGCCCAGCGAAATCGCGTGCTCCTTGCTCAGGTAGCCGATTCCGTCCATCCGTCCGCGGGCAATTGGGTTGCCCGTAAACAGCAGGTGGTATTCTTTCAGCATCTTGCGCATATAGGGGATAAAATCCCTCACGCGCTTTTGGAAATTCGGGTGAATATCCTGCATCACGCCGCCAATCACGCTGTAATTTGCCATCAGACGACCGCCGCAGGTTTCTTCAAAAATATCCATAATTTTCTCGCGGTCGCGCATCCCGTAAACGAATGCCGTTATCGACCCCATATCCATCGCCATACAGCCCCAGCCCAAGAGGTGGGACGCGATGCGCGTCAATTCGTCAATAATCGTCCTTATATAATGTGCGCGTTCGGGAACTTCCAATTCCAAGCCTTTTTCGACACACAAACAAGTCGCGTGGCGGTTGATGGTGCCCGACAGATAGTCCAGCCGGTCGGTCAGGTGCAAAATTTGCGGATAGGTGTAGGCTTCCGACATTTTTTCGATGCCGCGGTGGATGTAGCCGAAATTGGGGTCAACCTTTTTGATTGTTTCGCCGTCCAGCGACACGCGCAGGTGTAGAACGCCGTGAGTGGCAGGGTGTTGCGGACCGAAATTCACCACATAATCCTCTGTTTCAAAGAGTTTGGTGTGCTCTTTCAGGCGTTCGCCGTTGATGTCGATACTTGTTGTCGGCAGGTTTTCCATATCGGCTAATGCCTCGTTGCTCGTTGGCACGGGGTTGAGTGCCGGGTTGGCATCATAATCTTTGCGCAGCGGATAGCCGTTCCAATCCTGACGGAGAAACAGGCGGCGCATATCGGGATTGCCCGTGAAGACGATGCCGAAAAAGTCATACACTTCGCGTTCATACAGCGCGGCAGCGCACCACAAATCGAAAATCGAATCAATCTCCGGCTTTTCGCGGTCGGCAGTTGATGTCTTCAAAATCAGCCCGTAGGACGGGTAGCGCGAGGGTGAGAGAAAATAAATCACGCCCAATTCTTCGCCGTAGTCCATCCCCACGATGTCGGTGAGGTAGTCAAACGACAAATGCGGGTTGCTATATAATAAGGTAGCCGTTTCGCGCAATTTCTCCTTCGGCACGGTCACCGTATATTCCTTGTCGTGTTGCTCAATCGTGGCAAACGACAGTTGGGCTAACAGGTCGTTAATTACTTGCATCGTCGCCTCCTTTCTCTATTGCATTAACCATCGGTTGCTTCGGCAGGCTGAAAAATTCCTGCATCTTGATTTTGCGCGCCAACTGCATCATCCCGTAAATCATGGCATCGGGGCGCGGCGGGCAACCGGGGATATAGACATCCACAGGGATGATTTTATCGACACCCATCACGGTGTGGTACGATTTTTTGAACGGACCGCCGCCGATGGCGCAACTGCCGAATGCCATAACGTACTTTGGCTCAGCCATTTGGTCGTAGAGGCGTTTCAAAACGGGTGCCATTTTGTGGACAATTGTGCCGCAGCAAAACACCACATCGGCTTGGCGCGGACTGTTGCGCGTAACTTCCCAGCCGAAGCGGGCAAAATCGTAGCGCGCCGCGCCGAGCGACATAAATTCGATGCCACAGCAACTTGTGGCGAACGTCAGGGGCCAGACCGAATTGGAGCGTCCCCAATTAATGAGGTCGTCCAACTTCGCCACGGCGATGTTCACGCCATTTTCGCGCAGTTCTTTAACATAAGACTCGAGGTATTCATTTTCCTTGAAATCCTCGTATTTCATGTTTTTGACAAATATATCTTTTACTTCCATTCCAAAGCTCCTTTCTTCCAAGCGTAAACCAAACCGAGCGACAAAATCACGAAAAAGAACAGCACGCAAACCAATCCCTGCGTGCCCAACTGCCTCATCGTGCTTGCCCAGGGAAACAACAGCACCGTTTCCACGTCAAAAACGAGGTATAAAATCGCAAACAGATAATACCCCACATTGAAAGGCAGCCACGAAGTGCCGCGCGTGGGAATACCGCATTCGTAAGGCTCCCCTTTGAGGGGATTATTCGACTGGGGTGCTAACAGCCAAGCAATTAGCAAAGCCGCCACCACCATCACCACGGCGGTCAGCAGGACTACTAAAAATAGCGCAGAATTACTCATATTTTATTTTTTAAGCGTTCGCATAAAACATTTCGGGTACAAAAGTAGTACTTTTTTTTGAGAAAACAAATTTTTTGGAATAAATATTTTTTTTTGCGGTGCTAATTCAATACTTCTCCGCGAATATATTTTTTCTTAAAATCGGCAGTTGCCTGTTTGAGAGCCGAAAGCATAAAAGCGGCAAAAATTCCGCTGTCGTGCACCCTCGTGCACCTGATTATTTGCCCGATGCAATACTTTTTTATTATTTGCAGGGAAAAATCTGCCAAAATGTCAGTTGCAAAAAGTGGCACCATTTTTGAATGATTGTTCATAAAAACAATACATTTATATTATGGACACAAAAAAGCAAGGTCATATTGGGGTGACGACCGAAAACATTTTCCCCGTGATTAAGAAGTTTTTGTATAGCGACCACGAGATTTTTCTCCGTGAGTTGGTTTCTAATGCGGTGGATGCCACGCAGAAGGTGAAAACGCTGGCGCAGGTGGGCGAGTTTAAGGGCGAGTTGGGCGACTTGACTATTCGTGTGAAGCTCGACGACAAGAAGAAGACGCTCACGATTTCCGACAGCGGCTTGGGGCTAACTGCCGATGAGATAGACAAATACATCAATCAGATTGCCTTTTCGAGCGCGGAGGGCTTTTTGGAAAAATACAAAGACAATGCCAATGCCATTATCGGGCATTTCGGCTTGGGCTTCTATTCGGCGTTTATGGTGTCGAAAAAGGTGGAAATCATCACCAAATCGTGGCAAGAAGATGCTCCTGCAATGAAATGGTCGTGCGACGGCTCGCCCGAATACACCATCACCGAGGCGAAAAAAGAGGCGCGCGGCACCGACATCATCCTCTATCTGGATGACGACAGCAAGGAATTTTTGGAAAAAACGCGCATCGAAATGCTTTTGAGAAAATACTGCCGCTTCCTGCCCGTGCCAATTGCGTTCGGCAAAAAATCGGAGTGGAAAGACGGCAAATCGGTGGAATTGGACGACGACAATATTATCAACGACACCAACCCGCTGTGGATGCGCAAGCCGGCGGAATTGACCGACGAGGATTATATCAAATTCTACAAGGAACTCTACCCGTATAGCGACGACCCGCTGTTTTGGATACATCTGAACGTGGATTATCCGTTCAATCTGACGGGCGTTTTGTATTTTCCCAAGGTGAAAAACGGCATTGATTTGCAGAAAAATAAGATACAACTGTATAGCAATCAGGTGTTTGTGAGCGACAGCGTGGAAGGCATCGTGCCCGAATTTATGACGCTACTCCACGGCGTGATTGACTCGCCGGACATCCCGCTCAACGTGTCGCGCTCCTATTTGCAGTCCGACAGCAATGTGAAGAAGATTTCGACCTACATCACCAAGAAAGTGGCTGACCGCTTGGACGAGATTTTCAAAAACAACCGCCCGCAGTTTGAGGAAAAGTGGAACAGCCTGCGCATTTTCATCGAATACGGTATGATTACAGATGAAAAATTTGCCGAACGCGCGATGAAATTCGTGCTGTTCAACACATTAGACAACAAATTTTTCACATTGGACGAATACAAAACGCTGGTGGAAGCCAACCAAACGGACAAAGACGGCACGCTGATTTATCTCTACACCACCGACAAAGACACCCAATTTGCCTACATCGAACAAGCCAAAGCGCAGGGCTACGACGTGCTGCTGATGGACGGGCAACTCGACAACCATTTTATGAACTCGCTGGAGTCGAAGTTGGGAAAAACCCGCTTCGTGCGCGTGGATGCCGATGTTTTGAGCAATTTGATTAAGAAAACCGATGCCCAAGAGGTCAAATTGACCGAAGAGGAACGCACCGCGCTGACGGAAAAATTCAAGTCAGCCATCCCGCCCATCGAAAAAACCGATTTCGTGATTGGCTTCGAGCACCTAGGCGAAAGCGGCAACCCCATTACGGTAACGCAAAACGAGTTTATGCGCCGCATGATGGAGATGTCGGCGATGCAGCCGGGGATGAATTTCTACGGCGAGATGCCCTCCTCCTACACGATGACCGTCAATCTGGACGCGCCCGCCGTGCAAAAGATTGCACAAGACAAAGACAGCACGCCCGAAACGCAGGCAAAAGCCACCCGTCTGGTCGATTTAGCCCTGCTGGCAACCGGCTTGCTGAAAGGCGAGGCGTTAAGCAAATTCATCAAGCGCAGTCTCGAACTGTGATTGCGCTTGATGAATTTACATTTTTTTTACCTCACAAACAGCAGTTCGCGATACTTCGGCAACGTCCAAAGTTCATCATCGACAATCAGTTCGAGTTTGTCGGTGTGGTAGCGAATTTCGTCGAAGAAGGGCACCACTTGGTCGTGGTAGGCGACTGCTTTTTTGCGTTCGTCCTCGATTTTGTTTACCACTTTTCGGGCTTCCACCAACTTTTCGACCTGCTTTTTGATTACTGAGATGTGTTCGGCAATTTCCTCGATAATCTCCGTGTTGTGCACCGACAGTTTCGTGGCTTTCTCCTTATCGTAGATTTGATGCACCTTGAAAACATTGTCTAACAGTTGCGACTGATAGCGTGTGGCAACCGGAATGATGTGGTTCATCACCAAATCGCCCAGCACACGAGCCTCAATCTGGATTTTCTTTGTGTAGGTTTCCCATTTCACCTCGTTGCGGGCGTGGAGTTCGCGCTCGGAGAGCACGCCTGTTTTTTGGAACAAGTTGATGGTTTCGGGTTTCACAAAGGCATCGTAGACAACCGGAACGCTTGTTTCGCAGTCCAAGCCGCGTTTTTTTGCTTCCGTTTTCCATTCGTCGCCATAGCCGTTGCCGTCGAAGCGGATGGGTTTCGACGTTTTGATATATTCTTTCAAGACGTCGAAAATCGCCTTGTTTTTTGCCGTGCCGTCTTTGATTTTTTTGTCCACCGCCTCCGTAAATTCGACTAATTGAGCCGCCACGATGGTGTTGAGCACAATCATTGCCGATGAGCAGTTGGCAGACGACCCCACGGCGCGAAACTCGAAGCGGTTGCCCGTGAAGGCGAACGGCGACGTGCGGTTGCGGTCGGTGTTGTCTAAAAGCACTTCGGGGATTTTTGCCACGCCGAGTTTCAGTTTGTGTTTAGAATCCATCACAATGGCATCGTCGCTCTTGCTGTTTTCCAATTTGTCTAAAACGCTGGTGATTTGCGTGCCTAAAAACGCCGAAATGATGGCCGGAGGGGCTTCGTTGGCACCCAAGCGGTGGGCGTTTTGAGCCGTCATGACAGATGCTTTCAGCAGCGCATTGTTTTTATACAACGCCATCAGGATATTGACTATGAAGGTGATAAATTGCAGATTTTCTTCCGGCGTTTTGCCCGGAGTGAGCAGTCCCACGCCCGTGTCGGTGCCCAGCGACCAGTTGTTGTGCTTGCCGGAGCCGTTGATGCCGGCGAAGGGCTTTTCGTGGAGCAGCACGCGGAAGCCGTGGCGACGTGCCACTTTTTTCATTATACCCATCAGCAGCACGTTCTGGTCTACCGCCAAGTTCGTTTCGCCGTAAATCGGAGCCAACTCAAACTGGTTGGGAGCCACCTCGTTGTGGCGGGTTTTGAGCGGGATGCCAAATTTGTAGCCTTCAAACTCCAAATCCTTCATATAGGCGTGCACGCGGGTGGGGATGGAGCCGAAATAGTGGTCGTCTAACTGCTGATTTTTCGCCGATTCGTGCCCCATCAGGGTGCGTCCGGTGAGCATCAAATCGGGGCGCGTGGCATATAAATGGTCGTCCACGAGGAAATATTCCTGCTCCCAGCCCAGATAGGAATACACTTTTTTCACTTTGGGGTCGAAAAGTTGGCAAACGTCCGTCGCCGCCTTGTCCACCGCACTTAAAGCCTTGAGCAGCGGCGTTTTATAGTCCAAAGCCTCGCCCGTGTAAGAGATGAAAACGGTGGGGATACAGAGCGTGTCGTCCATCACGAAAGCGGGCGACGAGGGGTCCCAAGCCGTATAGCCGCGCGCCTCAAACGTGTTGCGAATGCCGCCGCTGGGAAACGACGATGCGTCCGGCTCCTGCTGCGCCAACAACTTGCCCGAAAGTTCTTCGATGACACCGCTGCCGGGTGCCCCTTTGTACTCGATAAACGAGTCGTGTTTTTCGGCAGACCCGCCCGTCAGGGGTTGAAACCAGTGCGTGTAATGCGTTGCGCCCAATTCCATCGCCCACATTTTCATACCGGCAGCCACGTGGCTTGCCAAATCGCGGTTGAGCGTTTCGCCTTTCTCAATAACGCCAATCAGCGTCTTAAACGTCTCCTTGGAGAGGTATTTTTCCAACTGCGAGCGATTAAAAACATACTTTCCGAAATATTCGGACGTTTTTTCACCCGGTACTGCCACCTCCACAGCCTTCTTTTCAAAAGCCTCCTCAACTGCTTTAAATCTCAAATTTGCCATAATTTTCTTTATTTTAATGTTATTTTTTTAACTTTGACGGTGCAAAGGTAAGCATTTTGTTTTTAATTTCCAAATTTTTCAAGCAAAATGTTCAAATTATGAACGAATTTTCTGAAAATAGTGATTATAGCAGAGGTGTCTCGGAACAAGATAAGACCATTTGGGCATATTCATCCCCCAGCGTTTGGCAGTGCCGGCATAGTCGGCTGTGATATAATCGTCGATGTCTATTTCGGCTAATAAATGCGTTTTCTTTTGGCGATAAACATCAATCATGGCATCAATACAGGGTGACCCATGCTTGATAAACGGTTTGAACAAGCCGTATGCCTGCTTATTTATTAGCATACAGAGCGGTTGGATGTAGGAGTATTTGTAAGAATTGGGGAAAAGTTTTGCAAGCCAAGGCATCTCCCACGACTGATGTCCTAACGTATTTACCATGCGTTTGCGCCCAACCACATAGCCCGCATAACGTTCCAGCATGGCTTCAATAATCGGCTTTTGCATAGTCACATCGCTATCCAAAATGAGCAAGAAGTCATATTTTGAACTTTTAATGGCATAGTCCATACCCGGACCGTGGTGGATGTTGTAGCCAAAGCGTTCCACAGTGAAATTTTTGTCTTCCCGCTCCAAGTCGTCAAAATAAACCACGCCATCATCACTCCCGTCAATAATGCGGTACGGCATATCAGGATACAATGCCCTCACGCTCCGGTATTGTCGATAGATGAGGTCCGGCGTTTTGTAATGCACAGATATAATTTCA
>BNTR01000040.1 GCA_025996755.1 Bacteroidia bacterium | reverse complement strand
GAGCACCGCCTCGTAATAATCATCGCCAATGCAGCCCACCTCGCCCGTGCTCGCCATATCGACCCCCAACACGGGGTCGGCTTTTTGCAGGCGCGAAAACGAGAATTGCGAGGCTTTGATGCCCACGTAGTCCAATTCAAACTCGCTCTTGTTGGGCTTTTCAACCGCTTCGCCGAGCATCACGCGCGTGGCAAGTTCTATAAAGTTGAGTTTCAACACCTTAGACACGAAAGTGGATATGCTCGATGCCTGTAAGTTGCTGCACGACAATGGGTTTGTGATTTACGCCACCGATGGCTCGCACCACTTTTTGGGGGACAACGACATCCCGTCCATCCTCGTGGCGCAACCGGACGAAAACGGAAAACCCAACGCATTGACGTTGATTCGCGAAAAACAGATTGATTTGGTGGTGAACATCCCCAAAAATCTCACGGAGGGCGAACTCTCCAACGGCTACAAAATACGCCGTGGCAAGTTCTATAAAGTTGAGTTTCAACACCTTAGACACGAATGGGAAACTGCGCGAAGCACGCAAATTACATTCGATGACCTTAATATCATTGTCTTTCGCCAAAAATTGGATGTTAAACGGACCGGATATTTCGAGTGCAGAGGCGATTTCGCGGGCAATCTTCTTGATGCGCCGCACCGTTTCGACGTACAATTTCTGCGGCGGGAACTGAATCGTGGCATCGCCCGAATGCACGCCCGCAAATTCGTTGTGCTCCGAGATGGCATACGTCACGATTTCGCCCTTGTTGGCAACCGCGTCAATCTCGATTTCCTTCGCGTTCTGAATAAATTTGCTCACCACAACCGGATGTTTTTGCGACACATTTGCCGCCAATTTCAGAAACATATTCAGTTCCGTTTGATTGGAGCAAACATTCATCGCGGCACCCGAAAGCACGTAGGACGGGCGCACAAGCACCGGAAAGCCCACTTCCTCCACAAACTTGTCGATGTCGGACAGCGAACTCAACTCCTTCCACTGCGGTTGGTCGATGCCCAAGCGGTCGAGCATCGACGAAAATTTGTGCCGGTCTTCGGCATTATCAATATTTTTCGCACTCGTGCCGAGAATAGGCACATCGGCTTGGTCGAGCGACAGCGCGAGATTGTTCGGGATTTGCCCCCCCGTCGAAAGCACCACGCCGTGCGGATTTTCCAGTTCGAGAATGTCCATCACGCGCTCAAATGTGAGTTCATCGAAATATAGGCGGTCGCACATATCGTAGTCGGTCGATACCGTTTCGGGATTGTAATTGACCATCACGCCGCGCCAGCCGCGCTTGCGAATCGTTTCCAGCGCATTCACCGAGCACCAGTCAAACTCAACGCTGCTGCCGATGCGATACGCGCCCGACCCGAGCACGACCACTGAACGCTTGTCGCCCAGATAGTTAACGTCGTTTTCGATGCCATTGTAAGTGAGGTACAAGTAATTGGTCAGTGCCGGAAATTCTGCCGCCAAAGTGTCAATCTGCTTCACTACGGGCACGATGCCGAGTTTTTTGCGGTGGTCGCGCAGCACGGCTTTGTTGTCCGTTGCCGTATCGTTTTTGTAGATGAGTTTTGAAATTTGATAGTCCGAAAAACCTTTTTGCTTCGCCGTTTGCAGCAACTCGACGGGCAATTTCTCAATGGAATTGACCTTTTCGAGTTCTTTAGACGTTTTGTGGATGCCCTGCAATTTTTGCAAAAACCACAGGTCAATTTTCGTCAATTCGTGGATGCGCTCAATGGTGTAACCCGCCTCCAAAGCCTGTGCAATGATGAAAATGCGCTTGTCGGTAGGCTCGCTCAACGCCTTGTCGATGTCGTCTGCCGCCAAACCCTTGTTGGCAACGAAGCCGTGCATCCCCTGCGCAATCATCCGCAGCCCCTTCTGAATCACCTCCTCAAAACTGCGCCCGATAGACATCACCTCGCCCACGCTCTTCATACTCGACCCAATCTCCTGCGACACGCCGTGAAATTTGCCCAAGTCCCAGCGCGGAATTTTGCAGACAATATAGTCCAAAGCCGGCTCAAAAAACGCCGGAGTGGTTTTCGTAACCGAATTTTTCAAATCCTGCAAGCCGTAGCCCAACGCCAATTTAGCCGCAATAAACGCCAACGGATAGCCCGTAGCCTTCGATGCCAGCGCAGACGAGCGGCTCAAACGCGCATTCACCTCAATCACGCGGTAGTCCTCCGACACCGTGTCGAAAGCATACTGCACATTGCATTCGCCCACAATCCCGATATGGCGAATGATGCGAATCGCCAACTCGCGCAATTTGTGATACTCCTTATTAGTAAGCGTTTGCGACGGTGCCACAACGATACTTTCGCCCGTGTGGATACCCAGCGGGTCGAAATTCTCCATATTGCAGACCGTGATACAGTTGTCGTATTTGTCGCGCACCACCTCATATTCGATTTCTTTCCAGCCCTTGAGCGATTTCTCAATCAGCAACTGGTTGGAATAGTTGAACGCCTTTTCAGCCAAAGCCTGCAACTCCTCCGAATTGTTGCAAAAGCCGCTCCCCATACCGCCAAGGGCATAAGCCGCGCGCACGATAATCGGATAACCCAACTCCTCAGCCGCCTTGTGGGCATCCGCGATGCTCTCAACGGCGATGCTCTTAATCGACTTCACATCAATCTGGTCAAGTTTCTTGACAAACAATTCGCGGTCTTCCGTGTCAATAATCGACTGCACAGGTGTCCCAAGCACCTGCACATTGTATTTTTCAAACACTTTGCTTTGGTAGAGAGCCACCCCGCAGTTGAGGGCAGTTTGTCCGCCAAAAGACAGCAGAATGCCATCGGGGCGTTCCTTAGCGAGCACTTTTTCGACGAAAAACGGCGTAACGGGCAAGAAATAAATCTTGTCTGCAACGCCTTCAGAGGTCTGCACAGTCGCGATATTGGGATTGATGAGAATAGTTTCGACCCCCTCCTCTTTGAGGGCTTTGAGGGCTTGCGAGCCGGAATAGTCAAATTCGCCAGCCTCCCCGATTTTCAATGCACCGGAGCCTAACAGCAGCACCTTTTTAGGTTTGAATGTTGTTGCCGTTTGTAGAGACGTGGCGCGCCGCGTCTCTACCATGGTTTGTATCGCATCGTTAATTGTTTTACCATTTAATGAACCAATGAACATATCGAACATAAAAGCGGTGTCAGTAGGACCCGAAGCCGCCTCCGGATGGAATTGCGCCGAAAACCACGGCTGCGTCTTATGGCGGATGCCCTCATTCGAGCCGTCGTTCATATTCGTGAACAGCACCTCCCAATCATCACTCAAAGTGTCGGTATTCACCGCGTAGCCGTGATTTTGCGAAGTGATGAAGCAGCGATTGGAATTTGCCAACTGCACAGGTTGGTTGTGGCTGCGGTGTCCGTATTTGAGTTTGTAGGTCGTGGCACCGCCCGCTTTCGCCAGCAGTTGATTGCCCATACAAATCCCCATGATGGGCTTGCCTGCCTTCATCGCGGTTTGGATGTGTTTCACGGTGATTTCGCAGTGCTCAGGGTCGCCCGGACCATTGGAAACAAACAGCCCGTCGTATTCTAATGTGTTAAAATCGTAGTACCAAGGCACGCGGATAATGGTCACGTCGTGCTGCAAGAGGCAACGGATGATATTGTGTTTCACGCCGCAATCAACCAGCACCACCGTTTTTTGCGTATCGGTGGGGCATTTGTCTGTACAGACGTGGCGCGCCGCGTCTCTACTGTAATGTATGATTTCTTTGCAACTCACTTTTGCCACCTGATTTTCCAGCGCGGGGTCGATGAAATCTATTTCGTTGGGCGAATTGAAGACTATTTTTGCCTTCATCGAGCCTTTTTCGCGAATCAACTTGGTGAGGGCGCGCGTGTCCACGCCATAAACTCCGGGCACTTTGTGCTCTTTTAGCCAGTCGCCGAGGCTTTTGCAGGCATTCCAGTGGCTGTATTCGTGTGAATATTCGGAGATAATCAGCCCGCTGACGTGGATTTTTTCCGATTCGTAGAACAGGGAAAGCCCGTTGGCATCCGTTTTGTTTTCGGGCACGCCGTAATTGCCGACTAAGGGGTAAGTAACTGTGAGGATTTGACCGGAGTAAGAGGGGTCAGTAAGGCTTTCGGGATAGCCAACCATCGCGGTATTAAAAACGACTTCGCCCGCCGCCGCCGCCTCATAACCAAAGGAATAGCCGCTAAACGATTGCCCATTTTCTAATACCAATGAAATCTTTTTATCCATAAGCCCCTTATTGTGATTTAGCCGACAGCGGAAGTATTGAGTATTTCTGTTTCTTCTGCGGGTTCTTTCCTGACATTAGGATAAGTCAATATATCCATTTTTTTTGCCGAACTTTCCGGTATTACCTGCTTCTCATCGGGTTTATCGATGCTTTTGGGAATACTTGGGAAATTGAAACTGTCTAATTTTTTTACCAAATCTTCTGTTACCGCTCGAATAGCCGCAGACGTTTTTCTCTCATCAAAATTCTTTATCCCTGCCCATTCGTCAAAATTACGTACAATGACCCAGCCGTCTTCATAATGCCCGAAATCTTTAAAATATTCCTTTATCTTTTCTGCATTTCTTCCCCAAAAATTGTTGTCATTATTCACGCCGACCAACAGCCCATTGCCCTGATTGCAAAATTCGTAATAAATACATTCTTTCCAACCGTGTTTGGAAAAAGCGAAGAAACTCCCCTCTTTTCCAAAATTGGGACCAATTTCAGGTCGCAAGCTCAAGTCGTGAGCCGTTTTTCCAATACTGTTTTTCAACTCGGATAGAATTTTCGCCTCGCATTTCTCCCAAATCTGGGTGATGTATTCGGCACTTTGTATGAATCGCGGATTACCGACAATCATATCCACGATTTTTTCTTCTTTTTTCACCTCCATACTTTGATGAGTTAGCCGCCTGAAATAATTGGCATATTGGGTAATTGTTTCGCGTATCACGGATTGATTTTTTGTGAGCACCACGCATTTGTCAAGCCAATTGATGATAGTTTCTTTGTAAGAAATGGGTACACACTCAATTTTTCCGGACGGTTTCGACACGTCTGCCCCGTCAAGGGACAAACACAGAATGAAACAGTTATCCTTTCCATACTGTTTGGCATATTTTGAAGAATAGCGTTTGAGATGCTTCGGGCAGACGGGCGCACTGATTCCATTGTCAATAATTAAAATATGGCTCTTATCCTTGATGACAATGTGCGTTCGCTTTTTGTTCGTCAAATGCTCAACAAGTGCCTTCTCACAATCGAAATTCTTGAACTTTATATTTGTGCCTAATGTTTCAATAAAGCATTCAAGCAATTTTGATTTAAAGCCGTGACTGCCTGCGGGGTTTAAAAATTCGGATATAATGGAGGAATGTTTGCTTTCATAATGTTCCATGCCACAAATTTCAAATATATTAAACTCCGGAGCCGCCGTTTCTTCGCTTTTCTTGCTGAGTTCACCCACCCGATTCAACAAATTCTTTGTTTCTTCCATACGACTTATTTATACAGTTTTGCCAAATTTTCAGCCACTTTTTTCAACGTCGTTTCCACTGCTTCGCTCAAAACGCCTTTTTTGAGTTCGGCTAAGGTGTCTTTGTGGTTGAGGCGCAGGTCTTCGAGGTAAGCCGCTTCAAATTCGCGCACTTTTTCTACGGGAACGGCAGCCAACAAGCCTTTGGTGCCCGCGTAGATGATGGCGATTTCTTCTTCGACCGGCATCGGGGAATATTGCGGCTGAATCAGCAACTCGGCATTTTTGCGACCCTTGTCCAGCGTGGCGCGTGTAACGGCATCCATATCGCTGCCAAATTTCGTGAACGCCTCCAATTCGCGGAACTGCGCCTGGTCGGTTTTCAACGTGCCCGCCACCTTTTTCATCGCCTTGATTTGTGCATTTCCACCCACGCGCGACACGGAAATCCCGACGTTGATGGCGGGGCGAATACCCGCGTTGAACAGCCCTGTTTCCAAGAAAATCTGTCCGTCGGTGATTGAAATCACGTTGGTAGGGATGTATGACGAAATATCGCCGGCTTGCGTTTCGATGATTGGCAAGGCTGTGAGCGAGCCGCCGCCCTTGACTTTATCTTTCAAGTTTTCGGGTAAATCGTTCATCTGCGCAGCCACGCTGTCGTTATTGATGATTTTTGCCGCACGTTCGAGCAGGCGCGAATGGAGGTAGAAAATATCTCCCGGATAGGCTTCACGACCGGAAGGGCGGCGCAAAATCAGCGACACCTCGCGGTAAGCCACTGCCTGCTTCGACAAATCGTCGTACACGACCAGCGCATGGCGACCCGTGTCGCGGAAATATTCACCAATCGCCGCACCCGCAAAAGGTGCGTAAAACTGCATGGCAGCAGGGTCTGACGCGGTTGCCATCACCACCGTGGTGTAGTCCATCGCGCCGTATTCTTTCAATGTGTTCACTATATTGGCGACGGTCGAACCTTTTTGTCCGGTTGCCACGTAGATGCAATAAACCGGTTCGCCCGCTTCGTAATTGGCTCGTTGATTGATGATTGTGTCGATGCCGACAGCCGTTTTTCCCGTCTGGCGGTCGCCAATAATCAGTTCGCGCTGCCCGCGACCAATCGGAATCATGGCATCAATGGCAATCAGCCCCGTCTGTAGCGGCTCTGTAACCGGTTGGCGGAAAATCACACCCGGAGCCTTGCGTTCCAGAGGCATCACCAACAATTCGCCCGAGATGGCTCCCAAGCCGTCCATCGGCTGCCCAAGGGGATTAACCACACGCCCAACGATGCCTTCGCCCACAGGAATGGAGGCGATGCGCTTGGTGCGTTTGACGTTTGCGCCTTCCTGCACATTGTCCGTTGGTCCGAAAAGCACCGCACCCACATTGTCTTCTTCGAGGTTCATCACCACAGCCATATCGCCGTTGTCGAACTCCAGCAACTCGCCCGCTTCGGCATTCGACAGTCCGAAAATTCGCACCACGCCATCGCTCACTTGCAGCACCGTGCCCACTTCTTCAAACTTGACGCGGGTGTCGATGCCCTCCAATTGCATTTTCAGAACTTCTGAAACTTCACTTGCTTTAATACTTGAACTCATAATTTAATACACATTTATATTATGTCTAAAAAAACCGCGACAAAGGTACAAAAAAAAATGTCTTAACACTCATTTTTTATAATTTTGTTGAAAACTTTGATGTTTTTATGACTATGACTATCCGCAAAGTTTAGGGTAGTTTCAAAAAAAAACACTACCTTTGCCTATTATTTAATAATACATAATATTTATGAAAAAAATCTTGTTATTACTGACGGCAGCAGCATTGCTCTGTTCCAATTCTGTGATGTTTGCCCAAGAGGCTGAAACGCCTGAAACTTCCGGGCGGCAGTTTTATGTGGAATTTGGCGGGCCGGGGATTCTCTTCTCGGCGAATCTCCAAAGTCGATTGAATCCCAAAGTACGCTTTGGATGGGGGTACCGAGCCGGGGTCGGATACTTTTACGGTCGTAATTACGATGGCAGCGATAGGACTGTTTATAACATTCCGCTGGGGGTCAATTATATTTTCGGAAAGGCAAATTCGCTTCATACTTTTGAAGCCGGTGGGGGAGTTACTATTCTGACGAAAGGAAGGCACCCCGACGACACCGGAATTTTATATGGTGCTTTCCCTTTTATGTATCGCTACATACCCGTCGATGGCGGTTTCACGTGGGCTGCCGGACTAATTCCAATTCTTGAACCCAGTGGAGAGATGAATTTTACGGTAGCATTCAATTTCGGTTTCTCTTTTTGATGGCAACACCTAATCTGCAAGTCAATAATCTCACCAAGTCGTTTGGCGATTTGGTGCTGTTTGAAAATATCTCGTTTGGGATTGCCGAGCGGCAGCGTATCGGGCTGATTGCCAAAAATGGGGCGGGGAAGACTACGCTGCTGAATATCCTGTGCGGCAAAGAAAGTTATGATGCCGGCGAAATCGTTTTTAGAAATGGCGTGCGGGTGGGGTATTTAGACCAGCATCCCACATATCCTGCGGGCACTACGGTGTTGGAGGCTTGTTTGGAAAGTTCCAATTATGGGCAGGGGATTGCGGGTCGTGCCCGCAATGACAGTGAGGGGGAATTGCTGGCAAAGCAGATTTTGACTAAATTTAAAATCGCCGACCTCCATCAGCGGACGGACGAATTGTCGGGCGGGCAGTTGAAGCGCGTTGCCCTCGCGGCGGTGCTCATCACCGAGCCTGATTTGCTGATTCTCGACGAGCCAACCAACCACCTCGACCTCGAAATGACCGAATGGCTGGAAGATTACCTCTCGCGCGGCACCTATTCGCTGCTGATGGTGACCCACGACCGCTATTTTTTAGACCGCGTGTGCAACGAAATCATCGAAATAGAAAACCAACAAATCTATTCATACAAAGGCAATTACAATTACTATATCGAAAAGCGGCAGGAGCGACTCGAAACGATGGGTATGGAGCGCGAGCGGGCGCAAAACCTGTTTCGCAAAGAGCAGGAATGGATGCGCCGCCAGCCGCAAGCCCGCGCCACGAAAGCCAAGGCGCGGATTGACTCGTTCCACGATTTGGAGGAAAAACTGAAACAAAACCGCACCGCCGGAGACGTGCAATTGGGCGTGAAAGCGTCCTACATCGGCAACAAAATCTTTGAAGCACAGCACATTAGCAAAAAATTTGGCACGCCTAACGGCGACATCAAAATCGTCGAAGATTTTAATTACATCTTTTCGCGCTACGAAAAAATGGGCATCATCGGCAACAACGGCACCGGCAAATCGACGTTTATAAAAATGCTGATTGGCACGGAGCCGCCCGATTCGGGGCGGTTCGACGTGGGCGAAACGGTGCGCTTCGGCTATTACAGTCAAGACGGGCTGGCGTTTGACGACCGAATGAAAGTCATCGACGTGGTGCAGGAGATCGCCGAAGTCATCGACCTCGGCGACGGCAAAAAACTCACCGCCTCGCAGTTTTTGCAGCATTTCCTCTTCACGCCCGAAAAGCAGCACGACTTTGTGCACAAACTCAGCGGGGGCGAACGCCGCCGCCTCTACCTCTGCACGGTGCTCATCAAAAATCCCAATTTTCTCGTCCTTGACGAGCCTACCAACGACCTCGACATCATCACCCTGAACGTGCTGGAAGACTATCTGGCAAATTTCAAAGGCTGCGTCATAGTGGTGTCGCACGACCGCTATTTCATGGACAAAGTCGTTGACCACCTCCTCGTCTTCAAGGGGCAAGCCCAATTGCAGGATTTCCCCGGCAATTACACGCAATACCGCGAAGCGGAACGGGTACAGGGTGAAGGATTGAAGGTACAGGGTGAAGGATTGAAGGTAGAGGGTAAAAAGTGTAAGGTGCAGGGGTCTTCCACCCTTAACCCTACACCCGTTAAATTGACTTTCAACGAAAAGCGCGAATTGGAGGCATTAGACAAGGAAATACCTGCCTTGGAAGCCGAACAATCAGCCTTAGAGCAGGAATTATCTACTGGCACACTCTCCAACGATGACTTGCTGCAAAAATCGCAACGCATTCAGCAGATTATTGAGGTGCTGGATGAGAAGTCGATGCGGTGGCTGGAGCTAACTTGTTGATAGCATCGATATACGCCTCCACTGAGGCGGCGATGATGTCGGTGTTGGCGGCGAAGCCGTAATAGTTTGCGCCGTTGTGCTCCACTTGCATGTGCACTTTGCCCATGTCGTCGCTGCCCTTGTTAATTGCCTGAATCAGAAACTCTTGGATTGTCATTTGGCGGTGGATGATTTGTTTCACGGCTTTGATGGCTGCATCCACGGGACCGTTGCCCGACGAGGCGGCTTCAAATTTTTCGCCCGCGATGTTGAGGCAGACGCTCGCCACGGGTTGCAAACCAATCCCTGATGTTACTTGCAGGTATTCCAACCGGATGCGCTGCGAATCGGTGCGGTCTTTGCCGGCGAGCATCAGCACGTCATCGTCGTTGATGTCTTTTTTGCGGTCGGCGAGTTTGAGAAATTCTTCATACACGCTGTCCAATTTTTCCTGCGGCAGTTCCACGCCCAGGATGTTGAGGCGGTGTTTGAGGGCTGCGCGACCGCTGCGAGCCGTCAGCGCGATGGTGTTGTCGTCGATGCCCACGTCTTGGGGGTCGATGATTTCGTAACTCTCGCGGTTTTTCAGCACGCCGTCCTGGTGGATTCCCGACGAGTGGGCGAAGGCGTTGCGCCCCACAATCGCCTTGTTTGCCTGCACCGGCATATTCATCAGGCTGCTCACCATACGCGACACGGGGTAAATCTGCTTCGTGTTGATGTTCGTGTCAATCGACAGTTCTTTGTGGCTTTTGAGAATCATCGCGACTTCTTCCAGGGCGGTGTTGCCGGCGCGCTCGCCGATGCCGTTGAGGGTTACTTCCGCCTGCCGCGCGCCGTTGATGATGCCCGCCATCGTGTTGGCGGTTGCCATACCTAAGTCGTTGTGGCAGTGGGTGGAAAGGATGGCGTTGTGGATGCCTTTCACGTTTTCCATCAGGAATTTGATTTTTTCGCCGTATTCCGCCGGAAGGCAATAGCCGGTGGTGTCGGGGATGTTGACGACCGTTGCGCCCGCCTTAATCACGGCTTCCACCACCCGTGCGAGGTATTCATTGTCTGTCCGCCCCGCGTCTTCGCAGTAAAATTCGATGTCTTCGACGAATTTTTTGGCGTATTTCACGGCGGCTACGGCGCGCTCTACGATTTCGTCCTGCGTGGAATTGAATTTGTATTTGATATGCGCCGGCGATGTGCCGATTCCGGTGTGGATGCGCTTTTTTTTCGCGTATTGAAGGGCTTCTGCCGCCACTTTGATGTCGTTTTCCACCGTGCGGGTGAGGGCGCAAATGGTGGGCCAGGTCACCGCCTTGGAAATCTCCACCACCGAATTGAAATCGCCCGGACTGGACACCGGAAATCCCGCCTCAATCACGTCCACGCCCAAGTTTTCGAGGGCTTTCGCCACCTGAATTTTCTCAATCGTGTTGAGTTGGCACCCCGGCACCTGCTCGCCGTCGCGCAGCGTTGTATCAAATATAAATAATCTGTCTGCCATATCGTTTTTTTTATTCCTGAACATTATCCGTAAGCCCCACTTCGGCATCTAATCGAATGTTTCTGTCGGTTGATGCCGCAAGCGTGTTGGCTTTCATAATTTCGCGCATATCTACACCTAAAATTGTGCGACACTTCGGGCAAGATTTTCACCATCAGGTATGCCTGCGAAGGCGGCGACTTCACATAACTCACGAGAAAGAATATCAGCAAAAAGGCTGCAATTCCGAGAAACAAAGCATAATCCATACTGTTTAATTTTTAGTTCGAGTGCAAAGGTAGTGATTTTTTCCGAATTGTCACAAAATATTTATTACCTTTGTGCTGAATTTTTAGTTGTCAGTCGATTTATGCAACACTATACAGCACATACTCTCCCTAACGGGCTGCGAATCATTCACTTACCGAGCGATTCCACCGTTTCCTACTGCGGCTTTGCGGTGAATGCCGGCACGCGCGACGAAAACGCCACCCAATCGGGCTTGGCTCATTTTGTGGAACATACGCTTTTTAAGGGCACGCAAAAGCGCAAATCGTGGCATATCCTCAACCGGATGGAATCGGTGGGCGGCGAACTGAATGCCTACACCACGAAGGAGGAAACGTTTATCTATTCGGTGTGCCTCTCCGACGACATTGCGCGGGCAATGGAACTGCTGGCGGATTTGGTCTTCAACGCCCGCTTCCCCGACGCGGAACTCAACAAGGAGCGCGAGGTGATTATCGACGAAATCAATTCGTATCGCGACACGCCGTCGGAACTGATTTTCGACGAGTTTGAAAACCTCCTCTTCGCAGGCAACGAGATGGGACGCAGCATTTTGGGCGACGAGGCGAGCCTCAGCACCTTCACATCCGCCTCCTGCCGCCAATTCGTGGATACGTTTTATTATCCCGAAAATATGGCGTTCTTCTTTTATGGCAAAACGCCTTTCAATAAATTGTTGAGATTGGCGGAAAAATATTTTTCTGTTGCTTCTTCCGCTGCCGCCATAGAGACGCGGCGCGCCACGTCTCTACAATGCAGGAAACGTGTTACCCCCGGTCTCATCCCTGCTGTGACGGCAAAAAAGGAGAAAGACCTGCATCAGGCGCACCTCATCATTGGCAGTCAGGGCTTTGGGCTGCACGACCCGCGCCGCATTGGGCTGTATTTTCTCAACAATCTTTTGGGCGGGCAGGGTATGAACAGCCGCCTGAATCTTGCCCTGCGCGAGAAGCGCGGACTGGTCTATACGGTGGAATCGGGGCTGGGGGCATACAGCGACACGGGCGTTTTCGACATCTATTTTGCGTGCGACCCCAAAGATGCTTCGCGCTGCACGGCGTTGGTACACAAGGAGTTAAAGAAATTGCGCGACCGCGCACTGTCCTCGTCCCAATTTCACACCGCCGCGAAGCAACTGAAAGGACAACTTGGCGTGGCGAGCGACAACAAGGAAAGCACCGCCCTCAGCATAGGCAAAAGTTTCCTGCATTTCAACAAATACGACAATCTGGAAGAGGTATATCGCAAGATTGATGCGCTCACGCCCGCTCTGTTGCAGGCGATTGCGCAGGAAGTGTGGGATGAGCAACGCCTGTTTCAGCTGACTTTTGTGTGAAAAAAAAGTAGCATCCTTTATTTTTGCAAACTCATCGTTGTTTTCGATACCATGTCCATTATTATTTCAACGCCCTGCATATTGAGTTTGCCGTTTTTAATGGTTTGAGTGGTAACGGCACTTGTGGGTAATCCCGTTTTGATGTCAAGCGTTATCTCGCCTGTTTGGTCGCCCGACAGGTCGCCCGACATAACAGAAAGCACATCAATCAATGCCGTATTATTCTTTACCGACTTAAGCGTGTAGGTGTTTTTCGTGTCGCTGCTTATTCCTGCTATGGCAAACGAAAAGTCGCCCGTCCAACTGTCGCCTGCTTTTACCGCTTTTTGTGGATAAAATTTGAACGACTGTTCAAACATCTTTTTCATTGCCTCGTCATTAAACGATTGCAAAAGCATGGGCGACATCTGTTGCGCCATTGGAGGCAGGCTTTTTTGCATGTCTGCCATAATTTCCTGCCATCCTGAAATGGATTTTACCGAGCCGTCGGGCGCGAAAACCGTATTAAGCGTTTTGCCGATGAGACTTCCCAAAATTTGCGCGATGAGTTTTTCCGGTTCCGTCAAATCATCGGCAGGTTTCTTTGAATCGTAGTTGATGCTCATCATGGGCATCACAACAGACATGGTGAGTTCTTTGTAAACATAGTCTACACTCACCTCACTGCTGCTTTTCTCTTTCACAGTCATGGCACTCAGCATGTCTATGGAAGTGTTGAGCGGGATTTCCTGCCCATTAATAGTTTGCTTACCTGTTTGCTCCATCTTAAAGAGATACGAATAGGTCGCTCCTTTGTCGGGATTAAACGATAATTTCACTTGTGCTTGCAGCATCATAGTTGCACAAAGCGATGCCATAACGATTGAAACTTTTTTTGCTTTCATGTTTTTTTATTTTTTTAATTTATAAATAATTCTTCCGTTAATAAAAGAAAAATAAATGTCCTATAGTAAACGAAACGCTGGTATTTCCGCCATCTTTTGCACCTTGTAAATCGTTTTGCACATTCGTCAATCCATGGCTGTATTGGAGTTTCCAAAATAATGACTTTCCAGTTTGAAGACCCACACCAATGTTTAATCCAAAATCCCATGGGTTGAACCTATATCCATCAGTTTTTGAACCGAATGTATTCGGTTTGGCTCCACTACTGCGGGTTCCATGACCCACGTAAGGACCGGCAAAAACGAGAACTTTGAACATATCAAATTTACCTTTAAGTGCTATTTTATACGTTGCGTTAATCGGTATTCGCCCATAGTGTAACACAATCTCGCCGCCGCTTTTTAGTGTAGCTCCTCCATCAAATAGTAAGAATTCGGGAGTAATAGAAAATTTTTCATTGAACGCATAATCATAAACTATACCCCAATGTAATCCTGGTTTGGATTCAAACTCATCCCCTAAAGCTCCGGAAAAGCCGGAAGTGTTACCCCCACCTTCAAAACCATACGTCCACTTTTTTTGCGCACTTGCAGATGCAGCACCCAGTACTGCCACTGCCATCATTAAATAAATCTTTTTCATACTTTATAAATTTAAAATTTGTAATCATCTATTTATCATCGTAATGCCCCAATAATGAATATACTTGAAGTGCATCATCTTCAATATTATAAATCACCCTGTCTTTCTTTGAAAGTTCGCGTGACCACTTACCGGCAAGGTCATATTTCAGTTCTTCGGGGCTGGCAAAACCGGTATAAGGATGCTCTAAAATATCTGCTAAGATACGCTCAAGCCGCTTCTTTGTAGCCGGTGAGCCGCTTTTTTTGATTATCGCCAAGTCATTATCAGCCTCTGATGAATATCTTATTTCCATAAATCCTCAATTGTTCTTACGGTATACTCCCCATTTTGATACTGCCTTTCGCTTTTCTTTATTTTAGCGACAAACTCCGGATTGTAAGGCGATTGTTCTACCTGACTGACCACACGCTGATTACTTTTGTTCGACATAATCCCGTTTAAGAACGCTTGTAATTCGTCCATCGTCACGCCGTACTTATCGAGGTCAATACGCGCATAACTTGCACGCCCCCGCGTTCCCTTTTCATACTGTACGCCTGTCATTGTTTCCATATCTCTGTATGTTTTAATTTGTAATTGCCTGCAAAGATACGAATTATTTTTGAAAAACAATAATTTTAAACGCAAAAATGTTCATCGCGCTTGGAAATCTGAAAAATTTTATCTAACTTTGCACCGTTGTTTCAATTATAAAAAAATAAATGAATACCGGATATATTACCAGTCGCCCGAACGGGCGGGATTTTCATAACCGCAGGTCATCGACCTGCGGGAAAGGTGAGCCACAGCACTACTGCCTGAAAGGCAGGACTGAATTAAAATCCCGCCTTTCAGGCGGTAGTGTGGGTGAGGGTATCTGTATCGTCCGCAGGTCGATGACCTGCGGTTATGAAAATTTTGGCTTTCAGCCAAGTATAGGTATCATATCCGATAATTATAAAAAAATAATACATTAAATATTAAGCATTATGGAAAATCCGATTTTAGGTTTGAAGCCGGCTAATGTGTGGAAGCATTTCTACGCATTGACGCAAATCCCGCGCCCTTCGGGACAGATGAAGGAAGTTACTGCGTTTGTCGAGAATTTCGGTAAATCGCTGGGGCTGAACACGTTGCGCGATGCCGCAGATAATATCTGCATTCGCAAGCCGGCTACGAAAGGTTATGAAAATCGCCAAACCATCATCCTCCAAGCACATGTGGATATGGTGCCGCAAGCCAATTCCGACCTGCAATTCGATTTCTCCAAAGACGCGATTCAACCCTGCGTCGATGGCGAATGGGTGAAAGCCAAGGGCACGACTTTGGGTGCCGACAATGGCATCGGAGCGGCTGCCATCATGGCGGTGCTCGAAGCCACCGACATGGAACACGGACCCATCGAGGGGCTGTTTACCGCCGACGAAGAAACAGGAATGTTCGGCGCAATTGCCATCCGCCCCGATTTTCTACAGGGCAAAATTCTGCTCAATTTGGACACCGAAGACTACAATGAACTGATTATCGGCTGTGCCGGCGGCGCCGACATTACGGCAACTTTCCAATACGGGGAAGAAGCTGTGCCAAGCGACGCCGTCGCGGTTAAAGTGTCGCTGACGGGCATGAAAGGCGGTCACAGCGGCGTGGACATCCATTTGGGACGTGCGAATGCCAATCAATTGATGTTCCGCTTTTTGAAGGCTGCGGTGATGCTCTACAATATACGTTTGTCTTCCGCATCGGGTGGAACACTTCGCAACGCCATTCCGCGCGAGGCATTCGCAACAATCGTGGTGGACGGCAACCGCTACGAAAAATTTTTGGAGTTGGTGGCCGGTTATGAAAAAATACTTAACACCGAATTTGAAGGCATCGAAGATAAAATCTCAGTCAAAGCCGAGAAAGTGCCGAGCAACGGCATGAAACTGATGCCGATAAAAACTCAACATGCTCTGATTGATGCCGTAACAAGTTGCCCCAACAACATTATCAACCGCGTTGCTTTGTTGCCCGACCTTGTAGAAACGTCTATCAATATGGCTATTATCAACGTTGGTGACGGCAACGCCGAAGTGAAATTTTTGGCACGCAGCGCGTCTGAAACCAAGAAAGGAGCCATTTGCAGTCAAATCGAAAGTATTTTTCGCTTGGCAAATGCCAACAGTTTCACGGTGTCGGGCGAATATCCGGGCTGGAGTCCCAACTCCAATGCGCCGATTTTGAAGACGATGGAGGCGGTGTTTGAACAGCAGCGCGGACACAAACCGCACGTGTCGGTCGTGCACGCGGGTTTGGAATGTGGCATCATCCTGTCTAACGTGCCCGGCATCAGTGCTGCCGTGTCGTTTGGTCCAACCATCAAATTTCCGCACTCGCCGGACGAGAAAGTGGAAATCGCCACCGTCCAAAAGTTTTGGGACTATCTGACGGCGGTTTTGACGCAGGCTCCAAAGAATTAAGGGTGAAAGGTAAAGGGTTAAGGGTGAAAGGTGAAGGGTTAATGGTTAAAATGAAAAGAATATTTGCATTTGTTCTGTTGTCTGTAGCAAGCATTTTTGTTTGTGGGGATGTCTGGTGCTGCACTTCGGCGATTATCACCGGAAAAATCACCCCCGATGGCAGACCTCTTTTGTGGAAGCACCGCGACACGGACGACGAAAACAATCGGATGGCATTTTTCAAAGGCTCCCGATACGACTTTTTGGCACTTCAAAGCAGTCCCGACAAGGCGAACATCGCGTGGACAGGCAGCAACAGCGCAGGCTTTTCGATAATGAACACGGCTTCGTATAACCTGAAAGATGATGCCGTCAAGGAAATGAACAATGAGGGGGTGCTGATGTACAAAGCCCTGTCGGAGTGCAAAAACCTTGCCGATTTCGAGGCTTTTCTCGACAAATATCCGCGTCCGATGCGCGTGGAAGCCAATTTTGGCGTGATTGATGCCGAGGGCGGTGCCGCCTACTACGAGGTGAACAACACCCGCTGGGCGAAAGTGGATGCCAACGACCCCAAAATTGCGCCCAACGGTTATCTCATCTATACGAATTTTTCCTACACCGGACGTTTCAACGAAGGGATGGGCTATATCCGGCACCAGACCGCCTCCGAAATCATTTCGCGGCAGGCAGTTCACGGAATCACCCCGCATTGGATATTCAACCACTTGTCGCGCTCGTTCTACCATTCATTGATGGGCATTGACTTGCAAAAAGAGGAATTTTCGCCGGAAAGGGCTTCGGGGTGGGTTGTTGACCAGGATTTTATCCCGCGCCAATCGACCAGCGCATCCATTGTCATACAGGGAGTTAAGAAAGGCGAAGCACCGGAGATGACCACGCTGTGGACTATTTTGGGCTATCCGCCGGTGGGCATCGCCGTGCCGATGTGGGCGAAAGCAGGCATCAATCAGCCGCCAATGATGCTTGGAAGCGGAGCCGCCAACTGCTCTCAAATGTGCGATTTAGCCCTCGCCATGAAGCACAAAGTCTTCCCCATCAAGCGCGGAAATGGCAGCAAATACCTGAATTTCAATCTTTTATACAATCATTCCGGCAACGGCTATATGCAACTTCTCGCACCGGTTGAGCAGGCAATCGCCCAATTATACGGCGAGGCAATCGAGCGGTGGCGCAAGACGGGGATTGATTTGCAGGAACTGAGCACGCTCAACACCCAAATGGAGGCTATTGTTTTGAATAAAAATAATGACTAACTTTGCCGAAATTTTTAAGAAAAAAAATATGAGAAAAAAGAATTTAGTAATAGCATTGATAGGGATGATGTCCCTGCTCTG